>CAZXIF010000043.1:0-13772 GCA_964640395.1 uncultured Gammaproteobacteria bacterium
CGAGGTAGAGCATCCGTTCGGACAGGTAGACTTCGTTAGGCACTCAAGATGGTGCACGGGGAGTTTGATCTGTCCGAACGGTGACAATGGTGTAGTGATTGTACACGATTGATGCTCTACTGTTTAGTATATCAGGGGAGGTTAGGTGGGGTTGTTAGCGCTATTAATGGCAAGCGTTTCTGAAATTACGAGGTATATTTGTAGATCAATTCCGTTATGTCCAAAGTTTCAATCAATTTAGTGACGTGGAATGGGGAGAAGTATCTCCCTTATTTATTTCAATCTTTGCGCGCGCAAACGTATACGGATTGGGAGCTTTTAGTCATCGATAATGTGTCTACCGATAGTACGGTCGCTGTTTTAAAAAAAGAATTGGTAAACTTGTCAGTGCCCTGTCGTCTGATTGTTAATGCAGTTAACAGTGGTTTCGCGGGTGGGCACAATCAGGCTTGGCGGCAGAGTAGCGGTGAGTTGGTGTTGCTTTTAAATCAGGATATTTATTTAGAGCCGGATTCCTTGAAATTATTAGTAGCAACCATGGATTCACAACCGAGGGCGGCGGCGGTTACGCCGCGCTTGATGAAATGGAATTTTCCGGAAGAATTTACCGATACTATTGATTCGCTTGGTTTAAAAGTGTTTCGTAGTCGGCGGGTGGTGGAGCGGGGGGCAGGGGAGGAGTGGAATGGAACGCCGCGAGACCCCACCCTAGCCCTCCCCTTAAAAAGGGAGGAATATATCGCTTCCCCTCTTTTTAAGGAGGGGTCAGGGGGAGGTCTAAATTCAATTACCGAGGTTTTTGGGGTGTCGGGGGCTTTGCCGATGTTTCGACGCGTTTCTTTGCAGCAGGTTTTGTTTGCTAATGGAGACCTGTTTGATGAGACGTACCATTCGTATAAAGAGGACGTTGATCTGGCGTGGCGATTACGGCTGGTTGGGTTTTCGAGCTATCTGGTGCCTGGGGCGATTGCTTATCATGATCGTACGGCCAGTGGGCTCCGAGATACGGGTGATCGCACGGCGGCTGCTAACAAACACCAGCAGTCGTTTTTTGTCCAGTATTATAGTTATAAAAATCATCTAGCGACGTTATATAAAAATGAACACTGGCAGAATTTTATCCTTGATTGGCCTTGGATTTTGTGGTATGAAGTGAAGAAGCTGGCTTATTTCTTGCTGTTTAATACGTCAGTTTTGAGGGGGTTGGGTGAGTTATGGAAAGGGCGGGAGCGGTTGATGGAATTACGAATTACGAATTACGAATTACGGAAGGTGAGTTGGAGGGAGATCAGGAAGTGGTGGTAGCTCATTAAAGCATAAAAACATGAGAACATTAAAACATGAAAACATGAAAACATTAAAACAGTGATTGTTTTAATGTTTTCATGTTTTAATGTTATGAAAGACCTCAACATCGTATTTCTTAACTATTTCTGCAAAGCGGATATTTTGCAGGCGATCGAATCCGTGGTGAAAGATATCGTCGGGACTGATTATGATATTCAAATTACCGTGGCGGATAATTCAAATAATGAAGATGCCATCGGCAAAGATTTATATCAACGGTTTCCGCAGGTAAAATATATTAATACGGGTAGTAATATCGGGTTTGGGCAGGGGAACGCGGAAGGATTCAAGGCCACGCCCGCCCGCTATTATTTCGCTTTGAATCGCGACACGTTGGTACCGGAGAATACCAAGTCGATTGAGCGGTTGATTGCGTTTATGGACGCGCATCCGGGTATTGGTTGCGTAGGGCCAAAATTGATTGGGATGGATGGCAGTTTGCAACGGGCTTCTTTTCGGTTTGATTTTCGGTCGCCGCTCATCAAGCCTTTGAAGCAGATTAATTGGGATAGTAAATTCAAATGGGTGAAGCGGTATACGGATAGACTATTGATGAATGATTTTGATCATAATGAAACCCGGCCAGTGGATTGGGTGCTGGGGGCGGCGATGCTGGTGCGGCATGAAGTGGTGCGGGAAATTGGTTGGTTTGATAAGCGGTATTTTATGTATATGGAGGATTGTGATTGGTGTCGGACGATGTGGGATCATGGCTGGCCGGTGTATTATGTGCACGATATAGTAATTAAGCATCGCTATACGCGCGAGTCGGCCAAGGTGCCGGGAGTCTTGAAACCCTTGTTCACCAATCGTTTGGCCCGCAGCCACGCTATTAGCTGGCTTAAATATATGTGGAAATGGCGCGGAACGCACCATCATTATGGACCACTTGCCTAAAATAGCGATTATTTACTTGTCGTTTCATAGTGAGCCATTTATTGAGCGGGCGATGGACGCGATCAGTAAGTTGAATTACCCCAGAGACCGATTGGGGTTATTTATTGTGGACAATCCACATCCGGAAGCGGGCCCTGCGCAGCAGCATATTGAAAAAATGGTTTTACCCAGATCAGAAAAGGACTTACCACTGCTGCATTTATTCCCACAAACGATGAATAAGGGATTTGCTGGTGGGAATAATGTGGGTATACGGGCGGCTCTAGCGGCTGGCTTTGAGTATGTTTATTTGCACAATCAGGACGGGTTTATGGCGCCGGATTGTTTGGCTCCGCTGGTCGGGGTTCTAGAACGCGACCAGCGGGTGGGGGTGCTGCAGTCGCTAATTTTATTGTATCCTGAGACGAAGCGCATTAATAGCGCGGGAAATTGCTGGCATTATTTGGGGTTTGGGTATTGTGGCGAGTTTAGAAAAAAAGTGAGTGACCACTCCCTAACCACCTCCTCCGAGAGGAGGGGAGAGACAGATGCCCTCGTCGTATCGGTCGATTTGCCACTCCTTACGGAGGAGGGGACGAAGGGGTGGTTTCACCCAATCGGCTATGCCAGTGGGGCAGGCCTGATGTTGCGAGCGTCTCTTTTGACAGAGCACGGTTTATTGGACGAAGATTTGTTTGCGTATCATGAGGATTTGGAATATTCGTTGCGTCTACAAAGCCGCGGGTTTCAAATAGCGTTGTGTCCAGAATCAGTTTTTTATCATGAATATAGTTTTGGTCGTAATTCGAGAAAATTTTATTTAATGGAACGTAACCGGTTCGCGGTGATCTTGATGTATTATCGGTGGCGGACGATTTTGTTGCTGCTGCCGATGGCGATTGTATTGGAGGTGGGGATGCTATGGTTTGCTCTCTCGAGTGGTTGGCTAAAGCAAAAATTGTGGGTATACTGGTATTGGTTGTGGCCTGGCCACTGGAGTTTGTGGCTCAGAAAGCGGCGCGATATTCAGGCGAGACGGACGGTGAGTGATGCGGATTTGTTTGGATCGGCTGTGGCTACCATTGAATTCGACGACCAGCTTACTCAAGGCTGGGCGCTGAAGCGCGTGGGCAACCCTATGTTGGCAGCGTATTGGAAGATAGTTAGAAGGTTGCTGTAATGTATTAATGATTAGAAATTGGAAATTAGAAACTGGGGAGTAAGTGATGAATATGACAATGCCGATTACTAAAGCGATTCTTACTGGTGGGGGGCGAGCGACACGGCTGCGGCCTATTACGACGACGCTTAACAAACACCTCATCCCACTTGGTCGACAGCCGATGATTTTTTATGCGATTGATAAAGCGGTGGCGGCCGGAGTGACTGATATTTTTATCAATGTGAATCCGGGGGAAGATCAATTGCAAAAGGCTGTCGGAGACGGTAGCCGCTGGGGTATAGCGATCACTTATTTTGAGCAAACGGGCGGACCGCAGGGGATAGCGCATGTGGTGAAATGCGCGCAGTCATTTATTGGCAAGGATCCTTTCATGTTTTATTTGTCGGATAATGTAGTGCTCGGAAGTTTGAAGCCGCTGTTTGAAAAATTTGAGCAGGGTAAGCTCGATTGTTTGCTCGCTTTGGCTGAAGTACCCGATGCCAAACGCTTTGGCGTGCCGGTGTTTGACGAGGCTAAACAATTGATCGATGTGATAGAAAAACCAGCGGTGCCAGCCAGCAATTACGCGGTCACCGGTATTTATTTGTATAATTATCATTTTTTTGAAGCGTTTGACCATATCCAAAAATCGGCGCGCGGGGAATATGAAATCTCGAGCATTCATTCATATTTGTTGAAACACAAGTATGCTGTCGGCTATGAAGAAATTACCGGTTGGTGGAAGGATACCGGTACACCGCAGGATTTAATAACGCTTAATCATTTATTGCTTGACCAGGATGAAGCTTGGCCATTAAGAAGTGAAAAAATGCTCAATGAAAGTTCGACCGGATTTAAGGTGACTATGGGGGAGAATGTGACGATTGGAAAAAATGTCACTATCCTTGGTCCGGCAGTCATTGGGGACAATTGCCACTTGGATAATTGTTGTATTCAACCTTATACTACGATCGGCAAAGATTGCACGATACGGCAAGCTACGATCGCGGATTCAATTATTTTTGACGGCTGCCAGATTGATTATCCGCTGTCTATCAAAGAGGGTATTATTGGTAAAAATAGTGTGATTCGCGCTCATCATCAAGGTGATTTTCACCGTTTGGTGGTAGGCGATTTTACGAGTATTGAGTTGTAATAACTAATTTATACTATGGACGCGCAAACTAACCTGACTATTTTATTTGGTTTTATTATTGTGGGTTTTTTGGTTTTTGACCTGGGGTTTCTGAACCGGAAGAGTCATAAGGTGGAGCTGACATCAGCTGCCATTCGTCAGCAGTGCGTGGGTGCCAGTTTTTGAGTAAGGTATAATCCCAGAGTTTCATATTGTATCAGGGTAAAAACGTAGCCGCGCTTTCAGAGTACCACATTTATGATGCAGAAGAAATATCTGACTAACTAAAAACCCTGCCGAGTACGGCAGGGTTTTTAGTAATTTTTTTTCCAAGGTCTACTCATCTTTTTAAGAAACTTCAAAAGATGAGTAGGCGACCTTGGGGAGAGAGGATGAGAAGGCCGACCCGGTTGTCTAACGGTTGAGGAGAATGAGCGCGGCGAGGGACGCCGCGTATCCGATGAATACCGGCAGCGTGAAGCGCCGCAGGTACCATCCGAATGTTATGCGCGCCTTGCCCATCAGCACCACTCCGGCTGCGGAGCCGATGATGAGCAGGCTCCCGCCGGTGCCGACGCAGAGGGCCAACATGTGCCAGAACAGGTTGTCCGCGGGGACGTTCTGGTACATCTGGATCGCCGCCGCCGTCAGCGGCACGTTGTCGAGAACTGCTGAGATAATTCCTAGCAGTCCGACGACCACGTTCGACGGGCAGTATCGGCTGAGGAAACTAGCGCTCTGCTGTAGAATGCCGACACTCTGGAGAGCCCCGACGGCCAGCAGTATGCCGACGAAGAACAACAGGCTTGGTACTTCGACCGACTCCAGGGCCTTGGCCAGGGTATTTTTCTGGCCGTGGCCACCGGGGTTATCGCCGTTGCCCGCCTCCTCCTCGGACTGCGAGACTGTCACCCACGCCTTGCCCTTGTACAGGATTTCCTCGAACGCCCAGAGGACGCCGAGTGCGCCGAGCATGCACAGGTATGGTGGAAGGTGTAGTGTTGCCTTGAGGATGGGTACGCTTATGAGGCCGCAGATGCCTGTCGCCAGGATAAGGCCGGCTCCTTTTCGTCCTTCGGGCGCTGCCTCGTTCTTCTTCTCGGCGATCGTCCCGTTGACGCTCTTCCCAACCATGAGCAGGGGGATGAGCAAGCTGATAAGGCTGGGGAAGAAGAGGCGCTTGATAAGCGATAAGGTAGACACCTTGCCGGAGATCCACAACATGGTTGTGGTCACGTCCCCGGTAGGGAACCAGGCGCCGCCGCTGTTGGCGGCAACGATGATGATTCCTGCAAAGATCATGCGATCTTCCAGGTCGTCGATGAGCTTACAGACCACTGCGTACATCACGATCGCCGTAGTCAGATTATCGAGAAGAGCAGACATGAAGAAGGTGATAGATGCGATCGTCCGGAGTAGTCTCCGTTTATTTTTCGACTTAATCTTCCGTGCAATCACGTCGAACCCTCCACAGAGGGAAATCATCTCAACGATAGCCATCGCCCCGAGCAGGAAGAAGATGATCTGCGCGATTTCCCCGGTGATGTGGCCGAGGCTTTTCTCTACCGCCTCATGGCCAGAAGGCCCGAAGAGGGCTATGATCGCGAACATGACGAACCCGAGCAGAAGAGCCGTGGCCCCCTTGTCCAGCTTCGTGTAGTGCTCGGTGGCTATGAGAACATAGCCTAGCAGGAACACGGCGAGCAGTACGACTCCGAGAAGCATGTGTTCTCCTTTTTCAGATGTTACATTTGACGGACAGGAATCAATATTCAAAAAATACTCATTCCTGTCCGCATTTTATGCCTTCTCAAATTTTCAAAGAGCGTTAGCCTGAGGCTAGGGAGATTTCATTTTTTTGAGAGAAATCTGATTAGATTAGCACATTTTTAATAAAAAGTCAAGTGTTTTTGACGCCGGTAAATCGTTGAATTTGTGCTGATTTAGGGCCTATTTGACCGTCCTAGGGCGATGCATTAGAATAGATCTATTCATTAACTATTTTTATGAAAGTCCGAGATATAATGGAACGCAACGTTATAACTGTTTCACCAGACACGTCCTACCAGGATATTGCCCGGCTTTTGTATAACCAAAACATCAGCGGTGTACCGGTGGTAGACGAAAAAGGCGAGGTGTTGGGGGTTGTTTCGGAGAAAGATATTTTTCGCGTTTTGTATCCGTCGTACCTGAATTTATATGAGGATGGCACCAATGGTAGCGCAGAGTATCTGGAGCAGCGTGAGACTGAGGCGCTAGAAAAAAAGAATCTTCCAGCCAGTAGTTTCATGACTAAAAACGTTATCAAGCTTCATCCGGATGATCCGATCATGAAAGCCGGGGCGCTCATGCTGGCCAAGAATATTAGTCGTTTCCCGGTGGTTGAAGATGGAAAGGTGGTCGGAATTATCAGTCGTAAAATGATCTACCGGGGTATTTTAAAGAAAAACTTTAATTTTTAAAAAACACCTCCGATAGCCATCGGGGGTGTTTTTTTGAGGTTACTTTCTTTAGCTACTTTTTAACTACTTCGATCATCTTGGCTAGGGCGTCGCCATGTTCTTCCAGGTAGACGAGTTGGTACGAATTTAAATCTGCTTTTTTAGCCAGCTGTTCGAGTACAAAGCCCTGGTATTCTTTAATTGATTTGAAATCCGCTTGCCCTACGGCGTCGCAGGCAGCTACCAAAATGGAAACCGTGTTTTTGGCGTTATCGACAATGATGAGACCGTTTCTCATCAAAAATTCTTCTTCCGCCGCCGCCGAGCGAACAGTGGTGTGCGAAAAAAGTATCGTGCCCATCAGGCTGGCGTGCTGGGGAAAGATTTCAATTTCGCCGGTCTCAGTAGCTATTTTGACTGAAACGGCCGGTCCATCAAAATAAATCTTTTCCGGCGTCTGGATAGTTAGGTGAAAATTTTCACTAAGCATATATTAAGCAGTCTGTTGGTTGTGACGTTCCAAAACCTGGTCAATTGTTCCGGCCAGGTAGAAATGCTGTTCAGCGATGGCATCGCACTCGCCATCCAGGATCTTTTTGAAGCCCGCTACCGTGTCTGCGCGTGAGACAAATTGTCCGGGGGTGCCGGTGAACACTTCGGCGACAAAGAAATTTTGGGTTAAGAAGCGTTGTACTTTGCGGGCGCGTTGTACGATGAGCTTGTCTTCTTCGGACAATTCATCGATACCCAAAATAGCGATAATATCCTGAAGTTCTTTATAGCGCTGAAGGGTTCTTTGTACTTTGGCGGCCACTTCGTAGTGTTCGGCACCGACAATTTCCGGCTTGAGCGCCAGCGAAGTCGAATCAAGTGAGTCAACCGCTGGGTACAGACCCATAGAAGCGAGTTTGCGCGAGAGTACGATGGTAGCGTCGAGGTGGGCAAAGGTTGTGGCCGGCGCCGGGTCAGTCAGGTCGTCTGCGGGCACGTAGACGGCCTGTACCGACGTAATAGAGCCTTTTTGGGTCGAAGTGATACGTTCCTGGAGGCTGGCCATTTCGGAGGCTAAGGTAGGCTGGTAGCCGACAGCCGATGGTAAGCGACCAAGGAGCGCAGAGACTTCGGCGCCAGCCTGGGTGAAGCGGAAAATATTATCGACGAACATGAGAATGTCCTTGCCCTGGTCGCGGAAGTGTTCGGCAATCGAGAGGCCGGTAAAGCCGACACGTAAACGTGCGCCGGGTGGTTCGTTCATTTGGCCGAAGACCATGGCGACTTTGTCCATAACTCCAGCATGTTTCATTTCCTGGATGAGATCGTTTCCTTCGCGGGAGCGTTCGCCGACACCAACGAATACCGAATAGCCGTCGTGGGACAAAGCGACGTTATGGATAAGTTCCTGAATAATAACCGTTTTGCCGACGCCAGCGCCACCAAAGAGGGCAACTTTACCACCTTTTACAAACGGGGCGAGCAGGTCGATGACTTTAATACCGGTTTCAAAAATTTGGACGTCTTTGCTTTGTTCAGATAATTTTGGTGGCAAGGCGTGAATGGCGCGGCGCGGTGTATCAGCTGCAAAAGCCGGGCCGTCGTCGATGGCGTCGCCGGTAACGTTAAGTATACGCCCCAAGACAGCTTCACCGACAGGGGTGGTAATGGGGGAGAGTGTGTCGATAACTTCTTGCCCAGCTCCGAGGCCATCAGTCGATGACATAGCAATGGCGCGGACGATGCCGTTGCCAAGATGCGCTTGCACCTCGAGCGTCAGTGGGTTAGCTGTCGTGGTGGCAAGCGCCGAATATTTTTGCGGGGTGTGGTCGGTGAATTGCACGTCCACGACGACGCCGACCGCGCGGACGATGATTCCCTTGGGGGTAGTTGTAGTATTCATACAGTTTTAAGATATTTCGAGTAATACTTCTTCGTGGATGGTCGCTTCGCTGCCGGCGGCAATTTCGCAGAGCTGCTGGGTGATGCTGGCTTGACGCGATTTGTGGTACTGGAGCGTGAGCGTCTTGACCATATCATCGGCTGCTTCCGTCGCTTTTTTCATTGCGACCATGCGACTGGAATACTCAGCTGCTTTAAACTCATTGAAAGATTGTATGAACAAACTCTGGATCAATTGGCGAGAAAGTGTTTCGATTACCCTTGCTGCGTTTGGTTCATAGAAGAGCAGCTGTTCGGGGGTGGCTACTTCATTTTTTTGCTGGGGTGGTAGAGACAGCGATCGCCATTCCAGATGTTCTTTGGCCATTTCGTCAGACAAAGGCAGGTAGGTCTTGAGGTTCGGCAGGTTTAAAAACGGGTTCACATAATGGGCACTGGCCATAATGATTTTTTTGACCTGTTCTTTCTCCCAGTAGGCCAAAATTTTATTAATCAGGTTAAAGGCGGCCAAAGCATCCATTCGTTCGTTGACTGCGGGAAAATGGGCTGCAACGGGAAAACCCCGGCGGTTCATAAAATCGTAGCCCTTGCGTCCAATAGTAATAAGGAGGCGGTTTTCTGGCGCAACTACTTTCCATTCTTTGCTCCCCAGGAAGTGCTGTACCATGCGCACATTGAGCGCGCCGCATAGGCCTTTGTCGGAAGTTATCAGGACAAAAAGCGTCTTGCCCTCAGTTCTTTTTTGGGCAAGCGGCAAGTCGGTGGTGCGGTGATGGCACAGGGTGAGTCCGTCAAGGAGCTTCCAGGCATATGCGCGGTTATGCACCGCCTGCCGCTGGAAGTGCTTCATTTTATTGGCAGCCACAAGCTGCATCGCCTGGGTAATTTTCCGGCTGTTGTTGACCGATTCGATTTGTTTTTTAATCTCGGCGAGGAACGCCATAGCAATTAGACTTTCTTAAAAAAACTGGCAGTAACCTCGGCCAATTGTTTTTCGACTGCATCGGTCAGGGCTTTTTCTTTTTCGATGGCGGTAATAAGATCGGTTCCAAGCGCTTCGATATGTTCCAGAAATTTGGCGAGCGTAGCAACTACGTCGGTCTGGGGAATTTCATCAAGGTACCCTTTAAGTACTGCGTAGAGGAGCGCGCATTCCTGCCAGAGCGGGCGGGGTTGGGTTTGTTTTTGTTTCAAGGCTTCCACCAAACGTTCGCCGCGCGTTAATTGCTTTTTACTGGTGGCATCAAGTTCGCTGGCAAACTGGGCGAATGCAACCAGCTCGTAGTATTGGGCCAGGTCAAGTTTGGCGCTACCGGAAAGCTTTTTCATAATCTTGGTCTGGGCAGCGGAACCGACGCGCGAAACAGAAATACCAACATTAATCGCCGGGCGGATACCGCGGTAAAAAAGGGCGGGTTCGAGGAAAATTTGTCCGTCGGTGATCGAGATAACATTGGTAGGAATATAGGCTGAGACGTCGCCTGCCTGTGTTTCGATGATCGGGAGGGCGGTAATCGAGCCGCCGCCATTTTTTTCGTTCAGTTTTACGGCGCGCTCCAAAAGACGGGAGTGGATATAAAACACGTCGCCCGGATACGCCTCGCGGCCTGGCGGTTTGCGCAAGAGGAGTGAAACTTCGCGGTAGGCAATGGCGTGCTTGGACAAATCATCGTACACCACTAAAACATCTTTGCCTTTTTCTAAAAAGTATTCCGCGACAGCAACGCCGGCGTAGGGAGCCAAGAATTGCATGACCGCAGGGTCGCCGGCCGAAGCCGAGACTACCACCGTATACTGCATGGCCCCGTTGTCGGTAAGGGTTTTGATAACCTGGGCGGTTTTGGAATCGCGCTGGCCGATCGCCACATAGACACAGATCATATCCTGGCCTTTTTGGTTGATGATGGTGTCGATCGCAATAGCGGTTTTACCGGTCTGGCGGTCGCCGATAATAAGTTCGCGCTGGCCGCGGCCGATGGGGATAAGCGCATCAATAGCCAAAATACCTGTCTGCACCGGCTGCGAGACAGATTCGCGGGTCATAACGCCTGGGGCGATGCGTTCGAGCGCCATGGTAACCGTTTTTTGTAAAGGAGGCTTTTCGTCGAGCGGCTTACCAAGCGGGCTGACGACTCGGCCAATAATATTTTTGTTGACCGGGATAGACAGGGTTTTGCCGGTGCGAACAGCGGTAAAACCGGTTCGAAGTTCAATAGAGGGTTCCAAACTCACGGCGATATTGATATCGCGGCCGACCTGGAGCACCATAGCTTCAGTTTTTGTTTCTTGGATTGTAACAACTTCGCCCATGGTCAGTCCGGCCACGTTTTCTATCTCCATGACACCGTCTTTAACTGACCGGATGACTCCAGCCGGCTGCTCCGAGGCTTTTTCGTGGAGGTGGGCAATAGCCTCGTCTAAAGAGGTGAGTAATCCTGCAAGGTTGTCTTGGTTTTTATTGTCCATAATTTTGCTCAATGAGTAATTTATCGCATCAAGGAATGAATCTGCCCTCGCCAGCTCAGGTCGATCATTCCGCCATCTTTAAAAATTCTGAGGCCACCGAGTATTTCCGGCTGAACAGTAAAAAGTACAGTATAGCCGGGATAATCAGTCGCCAAACGTTCGCGTATTGTGCCGCGCAGATTATGTGGTAATGCGGTTGGAATTTGCACCGTTATGTTCATGAGCGGGTTCAGCGCCTGGTTAAATCGTGTAATAGCGGAAAGTAATCGGGCTGAATTGTTTTTTTCAATTGTCGAACTGATCGCCTGTCGGGCATGGCTTGTGGGATTTTGTGCCGACATTTTTTGTGTCTCCAGGATTGTGGAGGCTTCACTCCGGAGCCAGGTACAAAACGCGTTAAAAAGTTCGTTGTTAGCGCTCGGACGCACTCCCTCAGTAAGGAAGCGCAAAGATTCGCGCACTTCCGTAAGTACCCTGTCTTGGCCGTAATTTTTAAAATAAGCGATAAAAACAGCGGGATACTCTGAAGCCAGGCCTTTGCCGGGGGCTTTCAAATAGGTCGAAACGTCATGGAGCCAGGCGGTAAGAAGAAGGCGCAGCATAGATTATTTTGATACATCGCTCCAGGCCTCCTCCACACTTCGTTTAACTACCTCCGGAGGAATATTCGTGCCGAGGATCAGTAATAATATTTTTTCAATACGGACTTTAATGTCGCTTTCTACTTGGCGATAAATATCGGTTTTCAGCGTGTTAATTTCTTTTTCAGTTTCGATAAGTAAGCGAGATCGTTCCTTTTGAGCTTCCGTAATCAGTTCTTCCGCACGGCGCTGGGCATGTTCCTTCGCCGTGGTAATTTCTTTGTGCATGACACCGAGCAGTGCTTTGGTTTCTTCTTCTTTGGCGCGCAGTTCTTCGCCAAATTTTTTCTTTAATTCTTCTGCTTCGGAAATATTTTGTCTAATTAAATCACGTCGTTTATTCGTAAAATTCAAGAGTGGCCGATATACAAAACGACTCAACACCAGAACGATGATTCCAAAATTAACCAGGTAAACGAGAAGGGCCCATAGATCTATTCCGAGGCCATTAAGAATACTCATAATCAAACTCATCCTTTCAATTTTAAACTACAAAGAGGATTATCAGGGCAATAACTAATGAATAAATGCCCGTTGATTCAGTAATTGCCATAGCTACTACCATGTTAGGTATGATTGCATCTTTAACAGAAGGATTGCGTCCAATCGCTTCCATTGCTTTTGAAGCAATCAAGCCTTCACCAATCGCAGGACCGATGGCGCCAAGACCCATACAAATTGCTGCAGCCAAAACTTTAAACGAAAGTACGTCCATATGCATTAGATTATATTAAATAATTAATTTTATAAATTTTTTTTTAAGTTTTAATAGAAAAGCCTCTTTTCAAGCGGTTCGTTCCAGTGTCTTTTCCGGCCCAAGTGTGCCTGCAATAAATTGAACTGACAATAGCATGAATACCAGCGCTTGAACAAATCCGGAGAAAATACTGATCGCCATGAACGGGATCGGCAAAATGAAAGTGGTGTAGGCCGAAAGTCCGGCAATAACGGCAACGAGCACTTCGCCGGCAAAGATGTTCCCAAACAAGCGGAATGACATGGATAAAATTTTAGAAATTTCACCGATAATATCAAGTAGGCCTAAGAACAGCTCCAAAAAGCCGTTCGCTATTGCCCCGGGAGAGCGGGCTTTGAGTAAAGGGCCGATTTTAATGTATTTCCCAATATGCGTCAGTGGGGAAGCCATGAAGGCCAATACCTGGGCTGAAATAATCATTAGGGCGGCCAGGGCGAGGGTAAGGGTCAGGTCAGACGTTGCTGTCCGCAGAGCTGTCTTACCATGATACGTGATTTGGTAAATAAGGGGGACAAGCGAAAACTGGTTAGCGATCGTTATAAATAATAAAACGGTCATGATGACCGGAAAAAATTTGCGGGCGCGTTTTTCGGAACCAAAAGCCGCTTTCAGTTGTTCGAGGACAAATTCGGCAACCAGTTCGAGGAGTACTTGGACGCGGCTGGGAACGATGCCCATGCTGCGCCTGGCCACTATAGCAAAGGCGAGCAGAAAAAAAGTAATAATAATCGCTGACAAAAGGGCGTTGGTAACGCCAAATTGTCCGATGTAAAAAATTGGTTCAGCGGCAAGCGATACATTGATCATGGTGCTTCAACCAAAAAAGGCTCACATAGTATAGAGCGAATAATCATGGTTTGTCAAGTATTTTTTGATTTTTTGGTTGTAAGATTTTCTTAAGTATTTTTGCAGTAATGACTTGATTAAACGGAAACGAAATAAATAGTCCGGCCACCATTAGTTTTGGTTGGGTATGAAATAGGCGGTCAGCCAGGTAACCTGCGCCCATAAATACCCCAATAATCAAAAGGTTGAGGCCAAAAACCTTGAATCG
>CAZXIF010000044.1:0-4356 GCA_964640395.1 uncultured Gammaproteobacteria bacterium
ACATCCCCCGCGCCCCCCTCAAGGGGGGAATTGGTAATCCCCCCTCAGAGGGGGGCGCACAGGGGGGTGTTGGCTGTCCTTTTTCTTTTATTTTTTTAATCACTTCTTCCACCAGCAGATCTGTGTCGGGGCGGGGGATGAGAACGTTTTTGTTTACGAAAAAATCAAGGCCGTAGAATTCTTTGTGTTGAATAATAGCGGCCACTGAATAACCTGCCTGGTACAGCCGAATATATTTTTGGAAGCGTTTTAGCTCGGTCGGGGTAGGGGAGTATTCAGTATGGCTGTAGAGAAAATCTTTGGGACGGCGGAGGGCGCTCGCGAGGAGCAAGTCGAAGTCGAGGGTGTTTTGGAAGTGGGGGTAGTATTTTTGACGTAGGGAAGAGATGATAAACATTTTAATTTTCAATTTATAATTTCACTCGTTATTTGTTTCAGCATATTCCGCTTCGCGTACAGCCTTAATCATCGGTTCAATATTACCATCCAAAATCGTTCCGATGTTGTTCCAATTTTGATGAATGCGGTGGTCGGTGATGCGGTCTTGGGGGAAATTGTAGGTACGAATTTTTTCGCTGCGGTCGCCGCTGCCGATTTGCGACAGGCGTTTGGCCGAGAGTTCGGCTTCGCGTTTGGAGCGTTCGAGTTCGTAGAGACGGGAACGGAGTACGGCCAGGGCTTTTTCTTTGTTGGCGGTTTGGGAGCGTTCGTCTTGGCATTGGACCATGGTGCCGGTGGGAATATGCACGATACGCACGGCAGAGTAGGTCGTGTTGACGCTTTGGCCGCCCGCGCCGCCGGAGCAGAAGGTGTCGATACGCAGATCTTTGGGTTCAATGGTCATTTCAGTGGCCTCGATTTCTGGCAACACCGCTACCGTGACGGTGGAAGTGTGGATACGGCCAGATTTTTCGGTATCCGGCACGCGTTGGACGCGGTGGACGCCCATTTCATATTTGAGGTCGCCATAGACGCGAGTGCCTTTGATGGCAAAAACTACTTCTTTGAAGCCGCCAATGCCGATATGGCTGGCGTCGAGCATGGCGCAGGACCAACGCTTGCTTTCCGCGTAGCGGTGGTACATGCGGTAGAGGCTAGCGGCGAAGAGAGCGGCTTCATCGCCGCCAACTCCGGCGCGGATTTCGATAATCACATTTTTGACATCCAGGGGATCGGTGGGGCGGGTGAGTGTGACCAGTTCCTGTTCCAGCGACGCTATCTTGGCGGCTAACTCAGCGGCTTCGATCAGCGCCAAGTTGCGCATTTCTTCGTCGCTTTCATTATTTGCGATGAGCTGGTTAGCGGCGTGATTGGTTTCGAGTGATTCGAGCTCTTTGATTTTGAGGGCGGTTGGTTCGAGAGTGTAGTACTGTTGACCCACGGCTTGCATGGTTTTGGAGTCGCTAATAATGGCGGGATTTTGCATATCCTGCTCGAGTTGTTGAAATTGTTTGAGGATTGAAAGGTATTTGGCGTGCATATTTTTTATCAAAGTGAAGTCAATTACTGTTCCTCCCTTTTTAAGGGGAGGTTAGGTGGGGTCGTTGGTGGAGTAGTGAATACCTCCCCTCGCCCCTCCTTGAAAAGAGGGGAAAACCGACTCTCTGCCCAAGCGGGGATTGTTGATTACTATATCTTAAAATACGTAAAAATAAAAACAGACCTAAGTAAGCCTGTTTTTCAGATTGAGCCAGCTATTTTTCGGAAGCGGGAGTGGCGGTCTTGGTTGCGGTCTTAGCTTTCTTTTTGGCGACTGAGACAGCCTTTTTTACTTTTTTGCCTTTGCGGGTAGCGGCGGCAGAGGCGGAGCGTTCGGTGCGTTCTTGGAATTTTTCCACGCGGCGGGCGGTGTCGACAAATTTTTGTTTGCCGGTATAGAAGGGGTGGCACTGGCTACATAGCTCAATACGAAATTCTTTGAGCGTGCTGCCAGTAGTAAAGGTGTTGCCGCAGGCGCAGGCGACAGCGGTATTGGTATAGAATTCTGGATGAATTTTGGTTTTCATAATTACATAGATTTAGACAGATAGTAAGACGGATTTAAACAGATTATCGTGCCAGTAATAGTCATTTTTTAAATTAGGAAAAGTATAGCAAAACAGGAAAAATATGTCAATAACCCTTGCTCAATTGGCAAATGGTGGTATACTATGGGCATTATTTTAACACTGATTTAGACAGATTATAGCGGATTAGACGGATTTTAATTTTGAAGATAACGTTTTTTATGGAGGAAATGTTACCTACGGTGGCTCCCTGGTATCGCCGGTGGTGGGGTATTTTATTGATACTAGTGGCGGTGGGGATAAGCACAGCCGTTTTTTTATTTGGTCTCGTTACTTGGCGTTTTTGGCGGGAGATTAAGAGTGGGCAGGGGGCGCAGTTGAGCCAACAGCTGTTTGGTAATTTTACCGCTACCGGCCAACAGCAGGCTGGTGGTAAGGGTATTTTGAGTCCGGAGGAGAGGGCTATTGTAGAGAAAACCAACAGTCCCATGCTCGGTAATAGTGAGGCTCCGCTAACGATTGTAGAGTTTGTTGATTTTAAATGTCCGAATTGCAAAGCAGCAGCGCCGGATATTCGGCGGATTCTTGCGAAGTACCCCACTAAAATAAAATTTATCATGCGCCATTTTCCGGTGGAGTCTACGCATCCGGGGGCGACTGAGTTGGGCCAGATAGCTTATTGCGCTGGCAAGCAGGGTAAATTTTGGCAGCTCTATGATTGGCTGCTTGCGAAGCAGGATAGCTTGCCGGACTATCTGGATCCGGTCGGCCGAGCCGAGATTTCAGGCGCTAATGGTTTGGACGATGATGCGCTGCAGGCTTGCCTGTCTACCCCAGCGGCTTTGACAGCCGTAAACAAAGATTATGTGGATGGGTCGAGATTTGGCGTGCGCGGAACGCCGACGTGGTTTGTGAATGGGGAGCGGGTGGAAGGGGCGGTACCCTTTGCGATTTGGGATCAATTTTTGCAAGATTTTAAAAATTAGTGACGTTTATATTTGTATGCCAAAATTTTTTCTTACCGCTGTATTTTTTTTCTGGTTAATCTTGCCGCTTGGCGTGTCTGCGCAAGAACAAGTGATTCCAGAGTTTAATCCGTTGTGTTGGAAATTTGAAGATTGTAAAGATCGCCGCAAGGAGTTTGTTAAAGATCCGGATCAGCTCGCTAAGGGCTGGGACAATACTGATCAGCGAACCTGCCCGGGCAAGGAATGGGGTAAATGTTTGCCCGGTGGACAGACTATCACTTCGATTAGTTTTGGCGGGGAGAGAAAATTTGCTGATATCGGCGTGTTTATTAAGTTGATGTATCGTTACGCGATTGGTGTGGCTGGGATTACGGCCGCGATTGTGATCGTGGTGTCGGGTATCCAATGGACCGTATCGGGCGGTAGTTCGGAGATAATTAGTAGCGCTAAAACCAGGATTGGCGGGGCTTTGATTGGTTTGTTTATCGCCTATATGTCGTATGTTATTTTGAATACGATCAATCCTAATTTGGTCAATTTGCAGTTACCGAATGTGTGGATGATAAAACCACAATCTATTATGCCTCGGTTTTGCGCGCAGACTACCGATAAGGTAAAAAATGATTTGAGTTTTAAAATGGCGAATGGTTCGGATGACCAGGCGACCCCGGTGGTCGCTCCGCCAGCTGGTACGGTATATGACCTAACCTTTAAAGACGCTAAGCCGCCTACCAAGCCAGAGGATAGTATGGCTAGAAATTTTTATTGTGGCAAAAGATTTTATGTTAAAGATTCAGGATCGAAGACGTGTTTGGGTGATTACTGTGACGGCAAAGATCGCTGCGTGAATTTGGGAGATCCGGCCAAGCCCTATGTCTGTAAGCCAAATGTAGTTATTAGTGGGAGAGTTACCCCTGCCTTGTTTGAGCCGAGTTGTTTGCCGGGCAGACCAGCGGGTTACAAGTATCCCTTTATTCGAAAAGAGACTGGACGTATCGTCCGATTATGTAAAACCAAAGAAGGCAAGATCACGGAGGATGTGCATTTTGGCAAAAGTGAGTTTGGTGATTTGGTAAATGATGATAGCGCGAAGACCCAATTTTATACCGTCAGTCTTGATCCGAACGCGCTAAAGGACCCCTGCAAATTTGATGGAGCGAGCTTCCATGGGTATGGCGTTTATTTTTCTTTCATTGGTCGGTCTTGTTCTGTTGGTTTACGTGAGTGGTTGCTTGGGAAAGGTGGCAAAGTAGTAGCCAACATGCAGAACGAAGGAGCGACTGATAATAAGTTCAATGCCGTAGACCAAAGAGATTTATTTAACGGAGAGGAAATGCAAAAGGGTGGTATTACCATGGATATAAGCGTTGGTTCTATTCCAG
>CAZXIF010000045.1:0-4491 GCA_964640395.1 uncultured Gammaproteobacteria bacterium
CGTTTCCAGATATAATTTTAGCGATTTGGATTCAACAACGTATTTGTCAGGGACGTAGGTGATTTCAATTTCCGCGTAGTCTGGTTGGCCGGTGAGCGGGCAGCGGCAGGTGAATTCGGTGCAGTGAAGATTTATTTCCATATTCTTACCGCCGTGATTGGGGAAGGCTTCGAGGGTGCGGGTGGCGGCGGATTTGCTTCCTAGTTGGGTGAGATTTTTTAGATCGTCTTTCTTTGTTGGCATATTAAATTTCTAATCTTTTATTCTGACTGTATTAATAACTGGCTGGAGGTTTCTCACTGCTTGAGGAATTTTCTGTCTGTCCAGTTGATTCAATATATTGACGCATTTTCTCTTCAAGAGCATAGGCTTCTGGCTGTCTTCTGGCGTCCGTATCGGACAGCGATCTTTCCTGACGTAAATGTGTAATTAATTTTTCGTACTCGACATACATATCGTAGAGTACTATCTTTTTTTTAATCACGCTTTCTAAAGCGTGTTGTGAAACATTGCGCTCAGCCAAGTCGAAATCGCTTGCTGAGTCTACAGTATATTTTCCATCCTCGGTTGGAATTACTGGTATGCCAATCAGAGCGGATTCATCAATCCAAATTGCCGCAACAGTATCATTCATCTGGGCGTTTACGGTATATTGTGGAAATAAAGCTTTTAAAAATTCAACCAGGTTCTTCATGCGCTCCGATACTTCTTTTGCTTCTTTATCATAAACATCTTTCTCCGGGCCAACTGACATAGCAGCGACGTCCTTCTCGCTATGGTTTTCAAAACGACTCTGGACCGTGCCTTTTGCTTTTGGCGATTCGGCGCGTGGCGTTATCATCTCTTTCTCCAACCTAGTGCTGGTTGGCGGCCGTGGCGTGTCGGCATTCATTGTCATGATCCCGGCCAGACCCATGGCTGCCGCTAATTTTCTACCTCTACCTTCTAACATATTTTTTATACTTTAATACTGCAACGGACTAAAATTGGTACCGCGGTCGTAGACATCGCTTTGATCAGCTTTCTTTAAATAACTAATAACGGCGTAGGTGATCGGTGTCGCGACGACTTCAAAGGCTGATTTAAAAATCCATTGGGTCAGGATGACGGTGAGAATCTGCGCGCCGGGAAAAATGCCGGAGAATGCGATGAGAATGAAAATCACCGAGTCTAAGCCTTCGCCGACGATGGTGGAGCCGATGGTACGCATCCAGAGTTTTTTACCGTTGGTCCAGATCTTCATCTTGGCCATGATGAGCGAGTTACTGAATCCGCCGACGAGGTAGGCTACGAATGAAGCCAGTAACAGGCGAGGCGTGAAGCCCAAAACAGTTTCAAAGGCTGGTTGATTTGGGAAAAAAGGCGCGGGCGATACGTGGATAGCGATATAGATGCCGATGACAGCGAGCAGGTTACAAAAGAATCCAACCCAGATCACGCGGCGGGCGGCGGCGTAGCCGTAGACTTCGGTGAGGATGTCGTTGATGATGTAACTGATTGGGAAAAGAACGACGCCGACGGGCATGAAGTACCCCCAGAAACTGCCAACTTTGACGGCGATAATATTCGAAATGATTAGCACGGTCACGAATATCGCGGAGATCAGGTGAAATAATTTTGATTCTGTCGGTGAGGAGGATTCATTCATAGAATGATAGAGTAAATTAGCTTATAGTATGCATAGTTACTAAGGGATTGGCTAGTCGGAAGCTGAGACCAGCCAATGAACTTATGAACCATTTTTAACCGCCGCTTTGGTCTTCTGTTGCAGAAGGTTGGCGAGGCTCCTCGGCTACCTCTTGAGTTCCACTTTGGCGGTCGATTTCTTGCGTGGTATAAATTTGATCCATGGCTTTGGCCACGGCTGATATTCCTAAATTCAGCTTAGATCCACTGGCTGTGATATCGAAGGTCTGAATATCACTGCCCGCTGTCTGGTTCAATCCAGTCCATTCTAAATGAAGGCGACCAGCTTTTGAGACTTTGAGCCTAGCGACTTGCTTGGTAACGGCAGGCATGGCTCATCACTAGGATTTGCAGCGCCCGCTCCTACGGTCACTGAATAGATATCAATCGTATCGGGGACATCTCGATCGATTTCTAGCATAAAATCCTCAAACCTGCGGTTCTTGCTCAAATCTTGTTTTAAAAACGAAAAAGCGTCCATCAAATGTTTGGGCGGAGCTTTTTCTTTGCCTGCCTGAGTCTCGTGCGAGGCAGTCTGTTTTTTTGCCTCGGCATCGGCTCCCATGCTGGCTAATCCTAACCCCGCAGCGAAGGCGGCTTCTAGTTTGCCTGTCTGACGCATATGCGTATGGTTAAAAATAAATATTTTAATTTTTGTCGCTATTTTTCTGGACAATTTTCACTTCGACCTTTTTGACTGTTGCCGGTTGCGCTTTGGGCGCGGTGATTTTTAGTATGCCACCCTCAAATTCGGCGGTAACGCCGTCTTCTACGACCGGACTGGGCAAGGCAATTTCACGGTAAAATGAACCGGCGCGGACTTCTTTGCGGTAATAATTTTTCTCTTCGACTTCGTGTTCTTTCTTTTGTTCGCCTTTTACGACGAGCACGCCTTTTTGTACGCTGACTGCCACGTCTTCGGGGCGTACGCCAGCGAGGGGTAATTCTACCACTACCGCCGTGTCCGTCTCGTACATGTCGAGTGGCGGCACGAAGGCTTTCATTTGGCTAGGCATCATAGCCGGTAAACGATTGAACATGTCGTCCATGTCGGAAAACATGTCCATGGGGGCCCAACGAATGAGAGACATATTGGTTATTTTGCGATTATTACTTTAGCCACTTTCATCACGCGGCCTTTCATTGTATAGCCGCCATCAACTTCTTTGATAATAGTAGCAGGCTCTTTACCCTCGACCTCTTCTTCCCCAACTGACTCATGCAGACGCGTGTCTAGCTTTTCTCCGACTGTTTTAATTTCTTCTACCTGATAATTTTTTAAAACATCACCGAATTGTTTTTTAATGTAGCCAATTCCGGTTACCCAACTCTCTTGCTCCTTGTTCCATGTTCCTTGTTCCTTGGAGGCGAAAGCCTTCTTGAAATTGTCGTAGACTGGGATAAATTCTTCGAGAATAGTTTGTTCGCTGAGCGAGGCCCACTCAGCGCGGCGAGTAGCGGTTTCTTTTTGCAAATTTTGGTAATCGGCCGTGGCGCGTTGCCAATTCGTTTTGTATTCTTGCATTTCGACTTGGCATTGGGCGCAATTGGGGCACTCGGCTGGAGTGGGTTCGTCTCCGAGGTCGATCGGTTCTTTTTGATCTGCCTCAAGTTCTGATTCTTGGTCGTTCAGTTGGTTATCGTCCATACTAACAATTTAACAGTTTAACAATTTAGCAATGTAACGATGTTTTAAATCAACTCTTTCACCTTCTGCATCAAACCCCAATTGGCCAGATAATTCATACGCTGGGGGCCAAAGACAGCAATGAGCGAGTCCTGGGTGTCTCCAAACCGCATGGCGAGTACGCTCAGCATATCGCCAAACTGGTGCTCGGCGCCTATAAAGTAGCGGGGGTCTGCAGAAACCAGGGGAAAAAACTCTTCCAACGCTTCTTCACAGCGGTCAAAGACGGCTGACACATTTACCACGCTATCCATGGCTTCAAAATCACGCTTCTGGAACAGGTTACTAAGGCCAGTATAATACACCCGATCGGGATTAAAGGCTATAAGCACCATGTCGGTTGAGACCTCTACCAGGCTCTTGGCTAAATTTTTACGGGCGGCTTCATAATCTGGGGCAGCCGTGAGCGAATCAGCCAATTTTTTTTCCTCGCCTTTACTTACTTTGGCTTTGGAAAAATCCAGACGATCCACATAATAGCGATAGCCTTGGGCGGTGGGGATGCGGCCGGCGGAGGTATGGGGATGAGTCAAAAAGCCGCCTTCTTCGAGGGCGCGGAGTTCGTTACGCACGGTGGCTTCGCTCCACTCTACGTCGGCTTCGGTAACTAAAAATTTGGAGCCGACCGGTTCGGCGGTGGTGATGTATTGTTCGATAACGGTGAGGAGTAATTGTTCTTGGCGGGGGTCCATATGGCATGTCCGTTCGCCGCGGCGAATGGAGTTTATCACTCTATATAGTTGAGTGATAAGATAACACTACCTGCTCCTAGCGTCAAGTCGTGGTTATGCACAATAAAAAATCTCAAGCGCCAAGCATCAAGTTCCAAATAAAATCCAAATATTAACCATCAAAGCGTAAAAGCGATTTTAATATTGAGATTTACTTGTGATTTTAAATTTAGTATTTGAAATTTTTAAGAAGGTTGCAGGTGGCCTACTTTTTGCTCCAGTTTCTCTATGCGTAGGCGTAATTCAAGGACATCTTTAGCTGCAGCGTCGCTATCTTCTCTGGTTCTTTTTTCCAGTCTCACAAGGGCAGTTTTTATATCTTCTAATTCCAGATGAATCAAACGAAACTCGCCACTGGTTTCATCTCGAAATTGATACATTTCAGTA
>CAZXIF010000046.1:0-12412 GCA_964640395.1 uncultured Gammaproteobacteria bacterium
CGGCAGAACGTCACCCACAATAACTTTGAAGAAGATTTTTCCGTTACCGTCAAAACCTGTCTCCGCTATCTGAACAAAAATAATTTCAAATCAATCAAATTTTCTAAGTTATTCGGACGAAATTAGAGTCCGACCACTATAGTGATGGAAACAATTTTGTTAAATTAAAAGGTGATCAAGGATGGAAAGATGAATTTGGAAATATGTGGAAAAAGGATAAGTTGCACAAAGATCATTGGGATGTTTCAGACAAAAAGGGAAACAAAATTAAGGAGGTAGATTTTAATGGAAAACAGATTTGGCCATTTGGGCCAAATAATAAAAATAAGACACCATAAATTATTAAAAACGAAAATCAATATAAATCTCTAAAAAAAAATAAGGCTTGGAAAATTATAGACGAAGCCATTAAGGACTTGGAGGGAAACCAAGACATTGAAGAGCTAACTTTACATGAATATATCGTTGGTTATCTTGTTCAAAAGCTTCTTAAAAGTAAAGTTATTTCAGAAAAATAGGACTGACTTATGAGCGAACACCAGCATCGATTATGGGAGGATATGATACGTGCTCTTGACGATTTTAATTTCTGATGTAGTTGCGTGGTTATGAGGAGCACTCCACGCATAGGAGATTAAAGAAAGATTATTAATTAAACAGTGGGATGATCTATGGTGGAAGTTAGAAGTAAAAAATGGAATTAACATTGATAAAAAGATTACAACAGATCCTGAGGAAGTTAAGGAGTTAGTGAAAATATGAAAAAATTTCTCATAGAAAATCTTGATAAAGTGGAAAAATGGTAGTTCAACCACATCTACCAAAACAATCCTTACCTCATTAAAACAATTACGTACACTGAATAACAGCGCAGCCCACCCCCAACTTCACGATTGTCGCCGTCATACCGGCGCTCCCAACAACGTACACCTGGAATGTGCCATTTCGCTCTGGTCTCACTGATAAACAGAAAGAGAGTATTACCACAATGCTCGACCGCCAGACCAAGGATGGTAAGGGGTTGTCCGAGACCGATGCCCGCAATTACGCCTACGCGGTAGGGATGACCAATTGGAGTAAATATGTTAATCTCAAACCAACAGAGGTGCTAAAAACTCAAATCACCCAAACCATTATCCGATAACGTGGTGTCACTTACCTAAATACCAACGTCACCAACCTTTTGAGAGAAAAAATAAAATCAAACTCTTCCTATGGCATCATATATTACTAAACTGTTCCAGGGTCGTATCGACCGCCGCGAGTACGTGTGTGGAATAGTATTATTTTGGCTCATTTTTGCCGCCACGGGGTGGCTCGCGCTGCAAATGAAACCGTACGGCGTCTGGCCTGGATTGTTCCTGGCTCATGCTGTGCTGATAGTGATATACTATATTTTTTTCATATCTTTTCAGGTCCGCCGTCTTCATGACATCGGGGCGCCTGGAACCTGGCGGCTGCTTATGTTGGTACCATTCGTCGTTTTCGTGATGGTAGTATATTTATCTATTAAAAAAGGCGATGCGGGCACCAATCAATATGGCATATCCCTGGGAAATAAATCAATTTTTAACCATCTTTTCCGGCTAGACATATAGGTTATTAGACATTAGAAATTAGGTGAATTAGAAATTTTTAGCTTTAACTATGGAAATAATTTTTCCATCAGCCATTCCTTTGTTAGTAGAAAAAATTAAAAAAGGAGCAACCCTTATCTTTCCGACCGAAACATCATATGGCCTAGGCTGTGATGCTACAAATCAAACAGCGGTCAATCGAATTTTTGCTATCAAAGGCCGAGACCCAAATAAACCACTCCTCATCGTGGTTCCCTCGGTAGAGATAGCCAAACAATATCTGGTGTGGAATGATACCTTGGAAAAAATAGCCGAAAAATACTGGCCCGGCCCCCTTACTATTGTTGGCCAGGGCGGGCTACAAACACTTCCTCCGGGCATACTCGCAGCCGACGGCACCATCGCCATCCGCGTTACCGCCGACCCCTGGCTAGAGAAGTTCACGACCCTGCTTGGCCGACCTCTAGTCGCTACATCGGCCAATCTCGCTGGACACACAGAATTATATGATCCCGCCGATATCATCAAACATTTTTCCACCGCTTCCGAGCAACCGGATTTTCTCGTTGATGGGGGAGTGCTTCCCAAAAATCCGCCCACCACGATAGTACGTATCGCAGGAGAAGACTTACAAATCCTTCGCCGCGGAGCGGTTGACGTACAACTATGATCCACCAAGAAAAAATTTTTAACGAGGACCACCTCCTGCACCTCTGTAAAAAATACGGACTAAATCCCAGCAAGAGTTATGGCCAAAATTTTTTAATTGATCCGGAAGTTATTGACCAGCTGATCATCGCGGCTGATCTTAGTCCTACCGACCAGGTGGTAGAAGTTGGCCCGGGATTCGGCGTCTTGACCACCGCGCTCATTCCCTTGGTTCAAAAACTCACTAGCTTTGAAATCGAAAAAAAGATTGAGCCCTATTGGACTAAAGAATTAAAAAAATATCCCAATCTCGCCATCATCTGGGGCAATGTCCTGCGATCGGTCCCCAGTTTCCAATTTCCAGTTTCCAATTATAAGGTTGTCGCCAACCTCCCGTACCAAATCACCTCCCGCGTCCTCCAACTATTTTTAACCGAAGTCGCCCGTCCGGAATTAATCGTCGTCATGGTCCAAAAAGAAGTTGCCGAGCGGATCTGCGCGCAGCCTGGTGATTTATCAATTCTCGCCCTCACCGTGCAATATTATGGCGCGGCCGAGTATATCGCTACTATCCCACGCGCCGCATTCTGGCCGAGTCCACAGGTAGATTCCGCCATCCTCAAAATAACGACCAAAACCGTATCCGCCGCCGACCAAACCTGGTTTGAACACGACCTACTTCCCTTTATAAAAATCGGTTTTAGCAACCGTCGTAAATTACTGTCCAAAAACCTCAAAGGCTACTTAACCAAGGAACAGCAGAGTAGGGTAGGGGATGTTTTTGCTACGCTCGGATTGTCCCCGTTAGTTCGGGCTCAAGAATTGAGCCTGGCTAATTGGGTGGGCCTATATAAAAATTTGTTTAACCAGTTTACTCCTCGGGCGAATAATCCACTTTTCACCGCTTGACACTTTTTTAGCGGCGATGGGATAATGAGGCGCAAGGGAGGCAAAAGTATATTTCTCCCAATAAGGGGGATTTTTTTAATTACAAATAAAATTTACTATGCGGCCAACCGTATCCTTAGCATTTTTAGTGACGTTACTACTTACCAGCACTGGTTGCGGTGTCGTTAAAAATAACTCTACGTCCTCGGCCACACCAACAACCACGGTATCGACACCCACCACCACTGCCGCCATTTCACCCCCCTCTTCCACCCCATTCATCCCCCCGACAGCTACTACCATCGACCAAAACAACCCGGCCACTTGGCCTAGGCATTATTTTAAGGAATTGGGTTTTTCGATGCGGATGCCGTTTCCTAAAACAGCGGTCCGCCAAGATTATACTAATTGCCAGCAGGGAGAATTATATAATGGTAATGGGAAGCGCGTACGCTATAATGGCGGTGATGGTTCCCCCGACTGTTATGACAACACCAATCTAAATTATCGCTGGTTTTGGGCAGCACTATTTCCACCGTGGTCCAATAATAATGATGTAGAATTTTTGGGAGCAAGTGTAACATCAAGCCCACCTACGCTTTCCGCGTTTGAATATGATAGTGGGCTGGGTATTAAAGATTTATTAATTGACGGGCAATCATATATATGGGTTTCTTTCCATAACGGCGTTTCTAAATTTACTCCGATACACCCGCTTAAAGTTTTCAATCAGCAAGGCCGTACCATCGTGATAATTGATATATATAAGGATTTATACCAACAAGATGAAGTTGGTCAGTTTGCAGTCGACGTAGATATAAATGGCAGGATAATCTATGGTGCCGCCATTAAACTCACCGGTAATAAATATTTTAAGGCAGCCGCGCTAAAATTTTCACCAAAGAGAACCGGCACCACCTTAAAACAGGTGGAGGACATGGTTAAGTCAATTCGTTTTTAATGTATTTCCCGGCTCCCCACAAATTCACTTACCTCACTAAGCGAATTTACGAAGAGCTGGGAAATATCCGCGCTCGCTCTTTGATAACTGTTGTCGTCAGAAAATTTTTTTGTCGACACAACCAAACTAAACGGAGGTAAAAAACCAAAATAAAAAGCCAAAAACGCTACCAAGTTTTTCTTCAGTCCACCCCAGACACAACCCCTAAATAAGAGGCACCAAATGAACGCTTTCATGCGTTTCCTGTCCGTGCTCGCAGTGGCGACATTCTTCGCCGCCTGCGGTCTGCCGGACAACCCGATCGATAACACCGCGGTCGTGCAGGTGGCAAACACCCCACCGATTTCCGACCAAACCACCATCAACAACCCCGTTGTCTCGCCGCTGGGCAACCCGTCTGGTGGGATCGGAACGCTCAGCCAGGCGCTCGACAGCACCGGTCTGGGTCTGAAGATGCCTTTGCGAGCCGTACAAGGGCCTCGGCCACCCTCATTCCATCAGTGTCCGAAAGTTATTTTGGGTAGTGCTGGAATTGTATGACGCCTTGTTTAAGAATGGTCGAACAAAATCACCGGCCGTGACTTTATAGACTTTTGACTTTCAACTTTACCGACTAACACCTCCTTATCCACTTACCATTTTTTATCCGCCATGCTATACTATGGCCAACGAATCGGCTTTTACCAGATTCATTGGTCACTTGCTTCAATTTTCAATATATAGAAGGTCAATTTCCAATCACCATTGAAAATTGTAAATTGAAAATTGAAAATTTCACTCAATATTATGGCCGAAGACCAGTTCGCTTACCCGAATGCTCCGCGACTTACCAAAGAACAAAAAACCGGCTTTGTCTTGCTGGTTATTTTTGCTATACTAGCCATTGGCTTAGGCATGCTACAAATCAGAAATGGTTTGTACGCGCCCTTTGCTTTAAATAATAATGTCCCGCTCTCTTTAAAAAAAGATATCACCAGTCCGGATAGTTTACGATTCCGCGATACCGATCATGACGAGCTTACCGATTTTGACGAACTCTACGTCTACGGCACCAGCCCCTATTTGTACGACACCTTCTCCTACGGCCTGAGTGATAAAGACGTCGTAGCCAAAAACCTGCCGCTCTGCCCCAAAGGCCAATGCGCCGATCCAACGACTAATTTTTCTAGTACCTCGACAGACGTGATAGGAAGCGGCTCGACTATCGAGCCCTTGCCGATTGCCAACAATATTGATCCGGGAGTGCCGCAGGACCTGAATGAAGTATTGAGCGACCCCGTACAGCTCCGCCAGTTATTGGCCGAGAGCGGAGTTAGCGCGGATATCTTAAAAAAATTAACTGACAGCCAGTTGCTAAAAATGGTTACCGAAATATTAACCACCGCGACTTCTACACAACCATGAAGCATTTATTTAAATCAGGCAAAACCTCATTTCTCAGCTGGCTGCTGATTATTTTGACGTTCGTATTTGTTGGTGGAGAATTATTCGCCCCTCAGCCGGCTCAGGCGCTCGTGCCGACCACCATCCTTGCCAACCCGGTTGAAATTGGTTTTAAAGTCAAAGATGAAATTTTTGCCGGCCTCAAAACCGCCGTCTTAACCGCTGCCGGCACCGCTGTGTCGCATGTCCTCAAAAAGTTGACCTATGAATCAGCTGTTTGGTTAGCCTCCGGGGGCAAAGGCCAGTCTCCTTTTGCCAACACCAAAACGTTTGGCAATTTTATGAAAGATGTGGCCAACGACGCCGGTGGCCGGGCTATTGAAGAGTTAGGTAGAAGCACCGGCTTCAATTTGTGTAAGATTCCGGACGTTTCAACTGATTTAGCCATGCGCGTAGGTCTGCGCCTTAGCTTCAACCCGACGCCAGCTAATCTTAATAGGAAACCGGAATGTAGTTTTACGGATTTTACCAAAAACTGGAGCGCTGATTCCTGGAAAAGTAAATACGGCGACACCTTCAGCGCCGGTTCCATCGAAAAACAATTCAACGCCGCGCTCAATATAGAGCAAACCGGCTTGGGTATTGGTTTGACTGGCATCGAAAAAGTACAGACCGAAATTGGCAAAGCCGTCGGTGGCCAAACTGGCGAACGCATCGCCAGTCAGGGTTTCAATGCTAAGTTAAGTAAAGTCTCGGATCAGGTTCAAATTCCGGCCCAAGTAGTCGGTGAAGAATTCAAGAAAAATACCCCCGGCGAGGACAGCAAGAAAAATCAAGACCAGATCGAAGCGGCCATTACCGGTGGCGATTTTAAGGCTTTGCCCAAAGCCATCCTGACTTTTTTTGCCAACACCCTGGCTGGTACTGTGGTTAAGAATTTTCAAGAAAAAGGTGTGCTGCCGTTTGGTATTGGTTGTATTGGTGAGTTCGGCGGAGCCGAGTGTAAGGGCCGCGAGCATTTTGTGGCCCAAGATTTTGAAGATTCCGGTATTGTAGGTAGTCGTCGCGCCGCCGAGGAGTTATTTAAGGAGTACCTGTCGGTAAAAATTGGCGCTGTCGACGAGTACAATATTTTGGCCCAGCTTAATAACTGCCCCGACGCTCCTTCACTCTATAACTGCCGAGCTGACTCGGGGTTAGTTCAAGCCGCGCAAGCCAGTGAAAGTGGCACCCCCGTTACGATCCAAGAAGCGCTCGACAAAGGCTGGCTCCACAATGACTGGCAGCTCATCCCGCCGAGCCGAGTGGCCGAAAACAGTGACAAAGGCTGCTTTGGCAAAAATATGTACTGCTACAGCAATATCAAAGTCTTGCGTCAGGTACGCTTGCTACCGCTCGGTTTTGAAATTGCCGCCTTAAATAGCGATCCGGACAAGCCAGTAACGTTGGGAGAAGTCGTCAAGAATTTTGATGATTGTGATTATGTCCGAGATAGTCAGGGTCAAATCATCGATACCAATTACGATCCGATCGGATTTCCCCACTGTCACCTCATTGACCCCAATTGGGTAATCAAAGTTTCACCAACCCGCTGTAACGCCTTGGCCTCTGGACCAAGCGTACTCAGCGCTGACGTGCCAGACCGCCTCGAAGAGTGCGTTGATCTCAGCAGTTGTGTGGGGTATAACAAAGATGGCGCTTGTATTAGCTATGGATATTGTACGCGCGAGAAAAATGTCTGGAAAATTAGTGGCGACCAGTGCGAATCACAAAATCGTACTTGCCGCTCGTTTACTGACAGTCAGGGTGTTAGTCAAAATTACCTCTACCGCACTTTAGACACCGGCAGCTGTACCAAAGATAATAGCGGCTGTCTCGCCTATAGCTTGTCTCAGAGTAGCCCCGGAGCCTGGGAAACCCCAGTCATGCCATTAGTGGGCAACGACTATATCAACAACAGCGTTTATTTGAACAGCCGCGCCTCTACTGCCTGTAGTGCTCAGTCAGCCGGTTGCTCTGCCTTCCAATTGGCGAGCGCCGCCAGTGGCCGAGCTCCGGCCAACACCCTGCTCTATTTACGCCAAGCGCCCAAATATCTCAAATGCTACGATACCAACCCGACCACCGTAGCGATTGATTGGCCGGTCACCCGATCAGATTTAAAACGTATCCAAACTGATCCGCAATGCGCGCAGTACGCGCCCGTCTGTATTCCCGATGAAGTCAGCTGTAATTGGTATGCCCCGACAGTCGGCGGTGGCAATCGTGTGCCCGGCCGTTTTGAACCGGCCCAAGTCGTAGACAACCAAATTGTTTGGAACGATCAGTGTGACGCGCAATGTGTGGGCTATGCCAGCTTCCGTGAATTACCCGCCAACTATTCGGTTGGTCAAAATTTGACCTACATCATCCCTGCGTCTGGCAAAACCTGCCAAGCTGCCGACGAAGGCTGCTCCAGCTTCACCAATTTGGGCACCACCAGCAACGGGGTAGAAGCCGTGGAATATTTTTCCTATTTACGCACCTGCTCCTTGCCGAACAGCGCTACCGACAAAAATTTTATTACCTACGAAGGCTCGACCGTCGGCGGTTTTCAAATCAAGACTTTTACTCTGATCAAAGATTCGACCGGCGGCCCCAAGTATTGGTATCGCACCCCGGCTGATTTAGCAAAGTATGCCAGCGTCTGCACGGAAAGTCTCTACAAAGCCGGTCTGGCCGACCCAGATTGCCGCCAATTCAACGATGACCAAGGCCTAGTCTATTACCGCCTCCTCAGTAAAGCTATCCCAGTAAGCGTTTCGTGCACCCCTTACCGCTTAAACAATACCGAATTACTACCGGCTCCTGAGTTCGACCAAGCAGCCTGTCAAACCCAAAAAGGTTTGTGGAGCAACAACACCTGCGCCATCTGTCTCCAAGACGGGGAGTACAAAGACGGTTCCTGTTTTTACTATGGCTTGCCTGGCAGCATCAACAGCACGGCTGGTAATAGTCGCAGCTGCCTCGCCGAAGTGGACACCTGTCGCGCCTACAAAGGCAACGCCGGTAACAATATCCGCCAAATAATCAATGAAAGTTTTGAAAGCAGCTCGGCCACGGCAGTCTTGGCCGGTTGGGGTCCGGCTGCTCGCCTCTCCGTATCGACCGAATCCACCCATATTGGTGAACACTCGCTTGGGTATAATGGCGCGGAGCCCATCACCAAGGATTTGGAATTGACACCAGGCAAAACCTACAACCTTACTTTCTGGGGCAAAGGCGCTGGCCAGTCGCTCATCGTCAGTCTCAAGAGCTTAGACAATACCTTTACCAAGGATTTTGGTACGGTCGGAGTAGGGGACACCTGGAATTTGTATCACCTTGGCCCGATTGAGCTGCAAGGTAATACCACCAGTACTCAGCTTATTTTCAAAAATGTCACTGCCGGCCAAGTGTATCTTGATAATATCCGCCTGGTAGAAGTAACCGCGCTCACCTACCTCGCCAAGAAAACTCTGTCCGTAAGCCCGCTCTGCGATAGTAATCTGGCCGACAACTTGCCCGGCGAGGCTCTCGGCTGCAGCGCTTACAAAGACCCCAAGAACCAGAATTTTTACTTGAGCAACTTCAGCTACCTCTGTCGCGAAGGCGCCATTGGTTGTAGCGCCTTCCTTGATACCAAAAATACTCCGGCCGATCCCGGCCCACAGGCCTATAATATTTGGCTGGCTGGAGAGAGCGGGAAAACCGCGCAGGCCAAGATCGGCGCTAGCAGCTACTCTTGCCAGGTTATTGTTGGTCGCGCCGGTTGCTATGTAAATATCCTCGGCCACGAAGCCTCCGAGATAGTAACCGCCCTAGGCGCCGGAGCCTTTGTTAATTCGAGCATCTTTATCCCGTCTGATACCCCGACTACCACACCGATTTATCTGGTGGCCAGCCAGCAGTCATCGTGTAACGCGGCTGATCTAGGCTGTGTCAACGTTGGTAAACCCACCGCCAGCCCACTCGGGCCAAGCTTCGCTACTACTACGATAAAAAATGATCCGGCGCAGTATGAAAACATCCTGTGCCAAAGTGAAGCCGTGGGTTGCTCCACCTTTGGTGATAGTAGCGGCGGAGAAGTCTACTTCAAAGACCCGTCTCTCTTGCAGCAAAAAATGTGCACCTACAAAACTGGTATAGTAATCAATAATTCTAAAGTCAACGGTTGGTTCTGGAAAGACGTTGGCGTTTGTAGTGATAATAAAACTAAAAACTGCCAAATCAACAGCGACTGCGGCGGTACGGCCACCTGTATGAATGTTGGTAATCAGCCGTGTTATCCGACGTATTTCCAAGCCGGTGGCATATTCGGCCTGTGGTCCTACGGCGACACGGGAAAATACGCCAATTTTGTGGGCGAATGTCCAGCCGACCAAGACCGTTGCACCGAATTTGTCGATCACAATGACAATAACCGCGCCTATTATTATATAAAAAACGACAAAATAACCGCCGGTGATTGTGACGGCCAAGTCAGTCAAAAAGAAGGCTGCGCGTTATTCGAGCAAACCGATAACCCAAATCGCTATTGGTTAGCAGCCGCTTCCTACCAGTCCAGCGAAAAAAATAATGACAAAAAAGTAGCTCCGGTTTCGTCTGCTGTTGCCAGTGAGAACGACTCCAATCTCATTATCAAAGTAAAACGTGATCGCGCTTGCGGTGAATGGCTGCAATGTCGATCCTCGCATCGCGTCTGGGACGAAAAGAACAGTCGCTGGAAAAATATTTGTGACGACATCGGGCGCTGTGACAAAATCCCCGAAACCGCCGCCGAAGGCAATATCTCCAATTGCGCCAACTGGGTTGATGATGACAGTGAGTATGCTAACAAAATTTTGACTCCCGCCAATTATACTCTACGCGACGTCAGCTGGCGCGGTCAGGATTTTTCCGGCTACTCCATCGCCAACCTTTACCCGCTCGAAGAATTGTCACAGCTCAATATTAGCGACGACCCCAATAAATCAAAATGGCGTTTGGTAAAGAAAATTTCCTGCGCCGGCAACAATTGTGTCTCTGTCAGCGCGAGCGACGACCCCGCCTGTAAAAATAGCGGTCTCGTCTGTGGTCGAAATAATTTAGGGATGTGTTTGAACGGCGCCTGTGTCCAAAATGTGAATGGTACTAGCGATGATTTGCAAAACAAAACCCTGCCCCAGATCTGTCGAGCCTATCCGGAAAAAAATTCTCCTTTCCCCAATAGCCCGCTCGTCGCCGGCAAAGAGGCCGCGCGTGGTTTTGCAGGGGTAAACGTCTGTAATCAATTCGCTGATCCTTCTTCCGACCCTGTTAAAGCGCTCGCCTGCGAATGTGATTACACCAAAGTAAATTATAACGACGCAATTACCAAGTATCAAAGTTATAACAACGATAATCTTGGTAGTCGCGGTATCTGTCAAAGCGGTGACCGCAACGGAGAGACTTGTAATTCCGACGACGATTGTTATAAAACCATCGGCGGCACCCCTACGGGCATGCCGCTCAAGGTCGATAATAAAATAACTCCGGACGGCACCTGCCAACGCCTCAAACGCGAAACCAATTTCCTCGGCTGGCGTGGTTTCTGCGTGGAGCATGATGAATCGCGTATTATCAATGGTGACCAGAATCAGCACCCGTGTCTCACCTGGCTACCGGTCGACTATCTGGTCGGATCACTTGATATCGACAACAATCATAAGGAAGCCGGTTACGTAGCCCCCAGCATCGGCGGTCGCTACTATTGTTTAGAAGCCAATGCCGCTGGTGGCAATGCAGTTTATAAAGCGGTTGCTACCACAATCTGTCACGGTGGTGATAAAGATGGAACAGGTTGTAAAAGGGACGCTGATTGTACTACCACGAGAAGCAATTTTTATGGCGAGACTATTGTCCATAGCACAGGTGTTTGTAAGGAAGGTAAGGCAGCTTTTCCTTCTTTTCCGAAAAGTCACTATTACGAAACTCGCCCACTCTTCTTTGGTAGTGGCTTGGGAATTGGAATGGCCGGCTATACGCAAGCGAATAGTCTCTATCCGTTTCAGTCCTGGAAAACCCCCGCGCCTGGCGGTAGTTACGGCAATCGTTTTCGCACCTGTGATTACGATGGACCAGCAGTGAATTTATTTAAAAATAGAGCCGATTACAATACCGAGGGTCAGTCTGCTCGATTTCGTTTCCCAGCCAGCGCCGAAGAGAGCGGCCTCGCTCAAAATGACATTGAAAAAATAGTTTTCCAGATTCAAACTTCCGCCGAAACCGATCCGATTGAAGGCGCTATTTTTGAAATGTGGCCAAATCTAGCCAAGAGGGGCCTGCAAGCCAGCTACGTCACCAAACAGGACAAAAATGGTCCGGGCAATGTCTTGACCGGCAACTATTTGGGCAAGCCCAATGAATTTATTCTCATGTTTGGTAGCCGCTGGCACAACGACTCAGACAAGGAATTTTTGTCTAAAACCGGTGATGTTTGCGTGGAAAGCGGCTATCGAGATATTCCTAATTTCAATACGTTGTGTTCTGATTACGGTGATAATAGACGTAACTGTGATCAGTTGCAAGGCAACATTTTTGTTGAAAGAGGGCTTACCTCGCGCCAAAATATAAGACGACCGTATGAAACCAAGGGATTCGTTATACGTGGTGACCAATCTGGCATGAATGATGATGGCATTTGGGACACTAATTTTACCAATCGCGCTATCTGCGATGATCATATAAACGGAAAAGGTTCCTGGCACGCTATTCGTGTTCGGTTTGATGAGGAAACCGGCAAATTCTTAGGTTTTGATACTGCCTATTGTGAAGCCGATAATAACACAGCGAGTTACATCAAATACAAAGTCCTCTTCAAGCTCCGTCAATCCTGCCAAAGCATCGCGGTTATCGACGTATCTTACCCTGAAGAGAATAAATTCCGTGTCATTCCGTGGACCAATCGCTTGTGGGA
>CAZXIF010000047.1:0-5547 GCA_964640395.1 uncultured Gammaproteobacteria bacterium
TTTTGAGCATGTCACCTTTTGATAAAAACCCCATAGCTAAGCTGATTTTAGAGGCTCCGGTACAATTACCAGAGAGCAGCGGCCAAAAACAGGCTCAGTTATGGGATTATTAACGGGACACTAGTGGGATGAATATATCAAAAATCACAAAGAAGGAACCGAAGAAACCCTCTACGAACGACAACTTACTGTATTATTTTTTCTATTCAATCAATTGGCGCACACTTTCGAGATTATTGAGACTAACGATGGTATAATTCGTGCCTGGATAAGCTCGGGCAAAGGCTGTCGGCAGGTCCTGCCCGGCCCGGCTAGACATTTTTATTTCTACGGCCGATAGAACGCCGTCTTTCTCTATTATTAGATCAATTTCTTGTTGGGCATGAGTACGCCAAAAATATAGATTCGCGCGTCTGGTGGCCAGGGATTGTTTTTTAAGCAGTTCGGCAATCACATAATTTTCAAACAAGGCTCCACCATCGGCGCGCAACGCCAGCGGGTTGAAGTTGTTAATAAGCGCGTTGCGTACCCCACAATCATAAAAATAGATCTTCACTTTACGATTGATCTCATTGCGTAAGTTACGGCTGAAACCATAGAGCCTAAACAACACGAATGATTTTTCGAGTAAGTCCAGATAGCGTTCGATGGTTTTATAGTTAAGTCCGGCGCGCTGACCGAGCTCGTGATAAGATACCTCACTGCCCACTTGCAGAGCGATAGCGATGAGTACCTCACGCAGTTTATGGCTGTTTTTGACCAGATCAAAGGCCAGCAGATCTTTGTAGAGGTACGCATCACACAAGAGTGTAATTTGCCTGCCTTTTTCAGCGTCAGTAACCGTGTTAAACACCGCGGGATACGATCCATACCGAAGACATTCTTGAATCGTACCAGCTAGATCAATTGGTGGTACGGTAGCGGCGATTTCGGCAAATGAGAACGGGTAGAGCAGCAACTGTTCATGTCGGCCGGTGAGCGGTTCGGAAATTTTATTGGCCAAGTCAAATGAGGCCGAGCCGGTAGCTATGGCGGTGATGCCGGGCACCATAGAGCACAACTATTCTCTTCCCGCTAGCCAGTACTTTTTTTAAAAGTGGCTCAATTAAGCGTTTTATATACATATTAGTATAAATAATAGGATTTATAATACTAATATTAGTATAAATAATAGGATTTGTCAATATCCCATAGGACCGCAAACAATCAGTGTAATGTATTACTTCCCCACCACAATCACCCGCTTCGCCTTCTCCACAATCTCTTCGTTATGCCCGCTCGGATAGTCGCGCAGCGCCGCCATAAACGTCGTCACCGGATAGCGGTACTGCGCCCCCTTTCGAGTCCCCGGATCATTGGTGATAAATTGCTGACGTTTCGGATCATATCCAATCACCACCAGCATGTGGTACAGCGGACCAGGCGGTTTGAAATTAGGATTATTCAGCAGTCGGCCATTCACCGGAGCGATGATCACCTTGCCCTGCTGTAATTCCCGCACCAAGTCGCTCGCCCGAACATTATTTTGTAGCTCTATTTTTGAATAACTAAAATATTCGCGCATTAAGGCCGCCGTGTCAGTGGCTGACAGATCAAGACGATAACCCTCCGGGCTTTGTTTTTGAAAATTCACGAGTTGGCTAATATCAGCAGTCGCATCCTTGATATTTAGGCTGAATCCGTTCGCCCAATGCATCGCCATCAGCGCCGACGCTTCTTCACAGCCATCTTGAAAATCAGGATCACTCCATTGGCCGCGCGGCGCTTGCGAAATAAACGGCACGGGGGCGAGCAATTGACGCGTTATCGTTACTGGCGCCATCGCTGCCGCCGCGGATTTTGTAGCGGTAGAAGTAGGTGCGGCCAGCGGCAAGGTTACCAGATTAACCGACTCCACTAATTCCGCCTTCGGCCAGGCAAGGAGAAAAAACGTCAATCCTCCAACCAAGGCGATACCAGCCAGGCTGAGCTTAGTCAGTGCAGAATATTTTTTCATAAAAGTAAAATGAATAGTTCATTATAATTACTATAACACACATTCCTGCGGTATCCAGAGCCGAGCAGTGCGTAACCGGTGAACGCCGCCTTAAGGAATAAGACTTATAACGTATTCCACAAATTCTCAAATAACACTCGCTGAGTTTGCGCCAAAATACCGCTCTCGATAACCACCGCCACATAATCCTGCTCAAAAGAAAAATAAGCGATTTTATTTTTCCAAATATAAATAAGTCCATGAAACTCATTGCTGGCGGGGATAATACGGACCTCGCGCAGATGTTGTGGGCCCAATTTTTTCCGCTCTTGAGCTTTGGGGGAGTCACGGGAAATAATCCGGGCCGGAATTCGCTTCTGCAATCGTTCGCTGACAAAGGTGTTAAAATCAGGCAGTTCGCGAAACAAATCATCGGCCGACACAAAGCCCAATAATTCATCAGCTTCACGAATGATCTCTCTTAAAATCAATTTCATTCCCTCTTTGCCTTCGTAAAACCGGACACCCGGGCGATGTCGAGCGCTCCCCGCCAACTTGGTCAACTCTGGCACCGCTTCTTTCAGAATATCAACCTTGCGCTGGGCCCATTCCCACACCTGATCCGGATCCTCGGCGCTAAAATAACGGACATGTTTTTTGAGAAAAGTCGACACTAAACCTTTCTCGCGCAACGTTTCCAAAATTTCATACGTGGTCGAGCGAACCACACCGGCTTTCTCAGCGATTTTTTGCACTGATCCCGAACCCAATTCCAAGGCGGCCAAATAAATAGCCGCCTCTTTTGGTTTCAGACCAAATCGTTGCAGCAGAGTTTGTAATTTCATAGTAAAAACGCCGATAAAACCGACAACAGTTTAATACCATTATTTTAGCTTATTTAAGATAAAAAATCAATAGTACTAGATATTTTTGCCGAAAGTATTGGCATTTTTTATAGAATGCTCGATACTGATGGTATTGGCACGCTATTGCCAACCTTAATTTTAAGTATACGTGTATGCGTCAAAAAATAGGAGTAGTCCTCGCATTAGTAGCGGTTACTATTATGGGGGTAGTGTGGTTACGCCAACCCCAAGTTACCGCGCCAACCGCTCAGACCCCGCTGAATATTACGATCGGCTACCGCACTCATGATTTATACGCGCCGTTCTTTGTTGGAGTCGAAAAACAGTTTTTTGCCAAACACAACCTCAATGTTAAAGGAGTAAAATTTGAATCAACTAACCAAATTACCGATGCGCTGTTGGCCCACAATATTGACGCTGCGTTGGGTGGAGTTAATGTGCCGCTGCTGATGTTGATTGAAGACAAATCTCCGGGGGAATTAAAACTCTTTACCTTGGTCAAAGAAACCGCCGCCGTGCCCGTTAGTTTTTTATTAGCGCCAACCAATTCAATTGTTGCCACATTCGGCGATTTAAAAGGCAAGAAAATTGGTATCTTTCCAGGATCAACCGCGAAATTACTGTATCGAAAAATGCTTGATCGAGCCGGATTAACCCCGTCCGATATAACGGTGGTAGAGCTCAAACAAGAATTGCAATTACCCGCCCTGCAAGCCGGGCAAGTGGACGCAGTGATCGTGCTTCAACCCCTTGCGACCATTGCCAGCGCCAAAGGAATGGGAAAAATTATCGAGTCAGGCTTATTCTCCAAGTATTTTGTCCCGGAGATAGCCGTGGCCGGAAGTGTCATATCGAGCCAGTTCGTGCGTGAGCAGCCAAAGACAGCCAACCAATTAGTAGCGGCCATCGCTGAAACAATCGAATTTATTAATAGTCATCAGGCCGAAACCGCCGCGATTGCCGCGCGTTATACCGGCTTAGATCAGGCTCTGGTTGGTCAGACGCCAGTTTCCCAATTTTATACGCTCTCCCAAATCCAACCGAGCGATTTGCAAGTCCTCAGCGACTTTCTGTTTCAGGAGCATGAATTAAAGAATCGTCTCGATGCTTCGACCCTCCTCTTAAAATTGTAGCCCACGCTATGCTTCGGCTTGAGCAGGTCGCTAAAGAAATGGTTGAGCCCGGTCAAGCATCCCCGGTCATCAAAGAGATCTCATTAGAGTTAAATAAACCAGAAGTGGTAGCGCTGGTCGGGCCCAATGGTTCTGGCAAAACTACCTTACTGAATATGATTGCCGGACTCGATAGTGCCACCAGCGGCACTATCCTGTGGAAAGACCAATCCATTGAGCAGATTAAACCGCGAGTTGGTTTTTTATTTCAAAATTATCAACAATCGTTGTTTCCCTGGCAAACAGTGACCGAGCATTTGGCCTTTGCTCTTCGGCACCAACCCTACTCGGCCGGACACAAACAGCGGTTGATCTCGACGTTCCTCACACAACTAAAACTCACCGAGCATCAGGCTAAGTATCCCTACGAACTATCCGGAGGGATGCAGCAGCTGGTGGCCTTAGGCAGGGTTCTCCTATTTGAGCCAGAGCTACTTATATTTGACGAACCCTTTGCCGCTCTTGACTATCATACCGCCATAAAAATTCAAGAATTCTTTGCTGAGTGGTGGGAAGAGCACCCGGTGCCCGCCCTACTCGTGACCCACACGTTAGACGAGGCCATCTATCTAGCCGACAGAATTATCGTTATCTCGGAGCGACCAAGCCGGATAGTTGCGGAGTTTACCGTTGATCTGCCTCGACCGCGTCGGTTTGAGCATCGTCATCACCCTCATTTTCTGGACGTGCGGCAACAGCTGTTACATACCATGCGTAGTTTCTTATGAAAAAATGGTTAGGATGCCTGGCTCTGCCGCTCGCGAGTCTCATCATCTGGTCAATAATGGTTAGGTCGCGGGCCTACAGCCCACTACTCATACCGGCGCCAACCATGGTGGGTAGAACCTTGGTTAGTTTGCTGTATCCAAATGCTATTTTTATCGGCCCCGACTTCCTAGCTTCGTTGTTCCGCGTTACCATTGGATTAGGGCTGGGGGTCAGCGGCGGATTAGTTCTGGGGTTATTAGGCGGTTCGTCTGCTCTGGCGGGCCAAGTAATTTCAGGACCGGTAGATTTTGTGCGCTCTATCCCAGCCACCGCGCTCTTGCCACTTTTTTTACTTTTTTGTGGCGTGGGGGACGCGTCAAAAATCGCCTCCGTCGTGCTTACCGTTGGGCTGATTATGACCGTGCAAACTATGGCGGGAATCAAGCAGATGGAAGCCACGCGCCGCTCAGTCGGGCGTACCATGCGTCTGTCACGCTGGGTACTGTTTAGTCATATCCTGCTGCCCGATGCTTTGCCGGCCATCATGAGTGGAATACGATTGTCTTTGTCTTTTGCGCTGATTTTGGTAGTAGTCAGTGAAATGTTCATTGGCACTGACTATGGCTTAGGCCAACGAATACTGCAAGCACAGTTGCTGTACCATACCGAAGAGTTGTATGCCGTTATTATTTTTACGGGTATTTTTGGGTATCTGATCAATCGAGGTTTTATTTGGTTGGAGACAAGGGTTATTCATTGGAAAGGGAAGCTGAGCTAATTGAAATTGACGTTTCATACTGCCGCTGGCATACTTGAGTTTAGCTTA
>CAZXIF010000048.1:0-5680 GCA_964640395.1 uncultured Gammaproteobacteria bacterium
TATTTATCTCTTTAGTATTAATGCCGATGCTGAGGCTGACAGCCGCCGTATGTTTGAGCAGTTTATCCAGAATACTGCTTTTAACACGAACGTGACTAATTATCATTATTGTGGCCTAGATCAAAATAGTCCCGGGTTTGAATTAACGTGTAGCAGTGATTTGGATTGTCCTAGCGGTGAGGTGTGTTCGGCGAACGCGGACAAATTAAAGCGTAACTATAAGCGCCTGCGCGACCTTAGTATCTTCCAATATGCTTTGGAGCAGTATGCGCTTGGGCACGCTCAAAATTATCCAAACTTACAGGAAGGAACGTATCTGACTGGGCAGAGTTTGAGTGTTTGGCCTTCGTGGTCCGTGATTGGTAACGCGATTGGCGGAGCGGCGCCCACTGACCCCATTAATTTATTGGGGGTCGGTGGTACGTGCGCTACGTCTACCAATCGTTTCTGCCGAAACAACGCGGAGTGTGGCAATGGTGAGCCATGTATTTTGCATGATTCACAGACTGCCTGGAGCATTGCTGATCGTAGGTTTAGTTTTGCTTGCGCTACATCTTCCCTTAGTTATCGTTATATTTTTTCTTCCAGTACCGGCTATACCGTACGTGGTAATTTGGAACAGACAAGTTTGCAGATGAATAATCAGGAGGCGTTTATTAAAGATTTTGTAGCTACTAATCGGTTTATTTTGAATTCCGCGACGGGTATCTGTAACCAGGATCAGGAGATAGCCACCCTTAATCAAGGTCAGTGTGGGGATGGATCTGTGAATACGGTGCGCGGGGAGCAATGTGATCCACCCGGTGGTCTGCGCTATGGAGCTTGCGGGGTGGACAAAGCCGGTAAAATTAAAATTGATGTTTGTACCAATACTTGTCAGTGGACAGCCTCAACTACCATGGATATGGGCTATGTTCCCTGTAGTTATTTAAGTAAATGTGGCAATGCTCTCGTAGAAGCTGGTGAAAAATGTGATGATGGACGGTTAAACGGCCGGTATAATCATTGTAACGCCACTTGTACTGGTCGTACGGATGCTTTTTGTGGCGATGCTACGGTGGATAGTAAAAATGAATTGTGTGATATCCGGGCCGGATTAGATGGGAAAAAGGGGTTTTGCGCTGGTGGCGGCAAGATTGGACAGGGTTGTAATGTGAATGTGGATTGTGTCATGACAAATTTTCCCGATGGTGTTTGCAAGTTCATTGACAATACACGCGTAAAATATGCTCTTAAAAAAGTTGATTCTTGTAATTGGGATTGTCAATCAGCCGGGCCATATTGTGGCGATGCTATCGTGGCGCGAGATCTGGGTGAAGATTGTGATGGTGATGAAGCCTGCACAATCAACGGTCAAAAGGGTATTAAAAAATGCGGGCTTGATTGTCTGTGGAAGATAGACGCGAAAGAAACTGATGTCGGGCGTGACCTAGTCTTAGGGAACGATGTTGGTCTGGTCGGTTGGTGGAAGTTAGACACCTTTACAAAGGACGACATAAATAAATTAACTTACGCGGATGCTTCAGGCAATGGGAATGATGCTTTTTGTTTTGACGCGCCAACTAATTTCAATAGTCGATGTGCTGCTTTGACCGATAAGGCTAAGGTTAATCAAGCCGCATCGTTTGATGGTACTTTTACCCAATCTATTAAGGTTTTGCATCGTCCTAATTTAATGCCTACGGCTGGTTTGACCGTCGAGGCTTGGATTTATCCTACGTTTAATGGTAATTTTACTAGTCAGATCCTTGAAAAAGGTGGTCTTGGCGCCTTTGGTGGGGGTGGATATGGGTTAGAGATTAGTAATAATAAAAAAGGACGCTTTGTGGTGTGGAACACCACTGGAAAAGTGCCGCTTGATTCATCTAAAGAAATTCCACTTAATGAGTGGACTCACTTGGTCGGCACTTATGAAAGTCGTGGTGGAGTAGAGTCAATGAAAATTTATGTTAACGGAGTTTTGGACAGATTTAAAACAATGAACAGCGGAACATCTTTCATGACTCCTAATGATAGAAATAATCTGACCATTGGCGGCGCTACCAACAATGATCGTCTTTATTCCATTCAAGCTGTTTTTCCTGGTAGTATTGATGAGGTAAAAATTTATAATCGAACCCTTACCCCTATTGAAGTTAAAACCTATTACAGTGGGGTGTCGCCCATAATTGATGCAGTTGATCACACCAAGACCTCTGTCGGTGGGGTTTGCAAAATTTCAGGTGTTCTTTCCGGCGCTGTGGCGGTCGGCTGTGGAGATGGTAAAGTCAGCGAGGGCGAAGCCTGTGATCGAGCTAGTGACAATGGCGCGGTGTGTGTCCCTAGCTATGGCAAAGCCTGTACGTATTGCGCTTTTGATTGCAAAAATGTGATTGAGGTTCAGCCGAAAGAATATTGTGGTGATGGGTTGGTGCAGATTCCGCCTCAAGGCGCGGAGGACTGTGATACGGATGCGCTTACTGGTATCGTGTATGCCGGGCAACCTTCAGTCTATACGAGCGCCGCAATTAACGCTGCTCATCGCGGCTATCCCTTGTTAAGTTGTGGGGATTTGCCTCAAGAGGATTACACTTTTAAGAAGCAGTTGGCCAATAGCACGTGTCCCAATCGCTGTGGATTGCCGCCACAACCAACCTGTTTGAGATGTGGAGTGGATCTTGTCAACGGCGTGGGAGTCCAAGGTAAAATTATTAATGCCCTTGATCCGCAGGTAACTAATCCGCTCGGAGAAAATTACAATGGTTATCCTGATGTTAAACTGGATCTCTATATCGCGACTACTACCAAAGATTCCAAACGTTTGGTGGCGCATAGTTATATCAAATATCCGACTCAATCAAAGGCTGGTTATGTTTTGGGTTTGCCGGATACGGATGGCTTCACCAGTCTTAAAACACCGGCTCGGCTGAGCAGCAATTCGCTCTGTTCCAATGGGGTTGATCCCAACTATACTTTGTTTATTAATGGTGATACTACGCACGGTTTCCCTTTTCCGGTGTTTGCCAAACCGACGCCGGATCAATACGATTTGGTTTTGTCACCCATTATTAATGAAGCCAAACGGGGCGATGACATTCGCGTAGTTGTCAGCTGGGCGGGTGGCAGTGAACTCGGCGGCGGATTCTTAATTCCCGTGGCCGGGGCTGGTAAATACGATGGCGGAAGTTTGAAACCATTCTCGGCTACCGGTATTACCTATTACAACAAAGCAAACGTGAAAGGTATGTGGTACCACGGTTTGGGCGTTACTCTTAACAAAGTATCATCCGAAGCGTTTACGGTTAATACCACAACTACTTTAGATACTGGAGGTACCATGGTCAGCGATCAGTACGTTTTTTATGTGCACGTTAATGGCAACGAGGCCCTCACCAATGGCGGTATTAAGAGGGCTAGTAAAGAGAGTCGGTTAAAAGTAGAAGTGTATTTGCCGGAAGCTGACACTGATGACCATCATTTCGCTCGTCCTTCCTTTACTTGGTATGGTACCAATGGTATTCCAACTGCAAATCCAAATACGACCTATTGGCAAGTGTTTTCTCTAAAACGTTCGACGGTTGGGGATAAACCGAAAGATCGTATCATACCGATTAATAAATTTATTACCGAAAAAAATTTCAAGTAATTTTTATATGGATACAAGGAAAAAAATACTAATAGGCGCGGGCATTTTAGTCTTGCTTTTACTCGGCTTATTGTTGGTTATGTTCGCGCGTTCTCAAAAGGCGCAGCCTGATATTTCAGCCGTTCCTAACAATTCTGCAGCCCAACCCGGAAGCCAGGCTGTGACACCTGTTAATACGGTTCCAGAGACCGATCCAGTCTCGTCTGATTTGCAATCCCTTTCCAGCCAGCTTAACCAGGCCGCCCTCAATGATCAGGATTTGGATGGTTTAACTGACGCGGAGGAGGGAAAACAAGGCACAGATCCTAATTCTTCAGATACTGATAATGACGGACTGCTTGATCGTGATGAGATAATTATCTATAAAACTAACCCTTTAAAACCAGATACTGATGGCGATGGTAAGAGTGATGGTTATGAGGTGCGGCATAATACTAATCCGCTTGGCGCCGGTAAATTGGTATTACCAAAACCGACCGCAATCTAGTAGATAATTTTTATATTTTAATATGTTTGATGATATCACTACCAATCAAGCTCCACCGCCGGGTAATTTACCATTCGAGCCAGAAGATATCTTGGCTGGAGTTGATGAGCCTGTATCCCCAGCGGAAGTGGATAACGCGCAGCCACCAACCCCGCCCAATGCTTTGAGCGCTGGCATGCTCAAAAAGAAAGCCGTTGATGATACACCTGCTTCAGATCCGGAACCAAAGATTCCAATTACACAATCAGCCCAAACACCAATCGCCTACGCGGTAAAGGGGCCAGTGCTTGGGAAGGTGCTGTTAGTATTTTTTGGCGGGGCTGCTTTGGTGGGAGTGTCTCTCGGAGCGTGGTGGGGGTACCAGCGGGTGGTTGGCGCTCCGACCAGCGGGGTAACTCCGGTGGCAACGAATAGCGCAGCTAAAGGGGCCAGTCAGCCCGAACCGTCTTCAAATCAACCAATTGTTGCGCCGGTAGGAACAGAGCCGGCAGCGACTATCCAACCAACTACTAACGAAGGCAGCGCCACTAACAGCCTTTCTACCAAGCTGCAAAATGACCAGATACTGTTTGGCGAGACCGTCGACACCGATCATGATGGCATCGCTGATAAAAACGAACCAGCCTTGGGAACTGAACCGCTAAAAGCGGACACTGATGGCGACGGGCTTAGTGATGGAGAAGAAGCCATTGTTTGGAAAACGGACCCCTTAAATCCTGATACCGATGGGGATGGTTTCCCGGACGGACAAGAGGTCCATAATAATTATAATCCGCTTGGTCCGGGGAAGATTGCCGCAGAGACAAAATAGCGAGGTTGTCTTTCTCGAAGAGGAATTTGAGATGACGCATGTTTTTTTAGTATGTTTGGCAAAAAAGAGCCCCATTTACCGGAAAAAAAAGAGCTGACAGTTGGGATAGAAACCATGCCGATGGAATTTTATGCTGGCGCTAACCCATTGGTAACTTTTAAGGATGCGTCCAAAGAGGTTTCTCTTGCTCCCAAAAATACGGCCTTATCAGCCGGTGAAAAAAAGCACTTAGATCGAGCCTTGGCGGTGGGTTTTGACCAGCCGTTGCATCCGGCGAATTTATTTGCTAATAGGCGTTTTTTATTAATAGCGGGCGGAGGGTTGGCTGGTGTGGCGTTGTTGGTAAGCATAGGAGTGGTGTGGTATCAGCTGCGAGCCCAAAATACCGCGCAGATTACGCCGCCGCCAGTGGCCATTGTCACCGATAGTGCCCCGGTTGTGCCTCCAATTGAGCCGGTTACTACTACCACCATTGTTGAGGCGTCTTCAATCGAACCCATAATCATACCTAGTCCGGTGGTGGTAGCCGAGCCACCGTTGGTTTTCCCCTCTTTATTATTGGGGGACAGTGTTGATAGCGATAAAGACGATCTGACCGATGTGGCGGAAGAGTTATGGCAGACGGATCCGAGCGTGCCTGATTCTGATTCGGATAAATACGAAGATGCGCATGAATTGTATAACCTTTACAATCCAGCCGGCAAGACTCCTATGAAGTTGTTTGATTCTGGACTGGTGAAGGAATTTGTTAATCCTT
>CAZXIF010000049.1:0-4456 GCA_964640395.1 uncultured Gammaproteobacteria bacterium
CGGCAGAACGTCACCCACAATAACTTTGAAGAAGATTTTTCCGTTACCGTCAAAACCTGTCTCCGCTATCTGAACAAAAATAATTTCAAATCAATCAAATTTTCTAAGTTATTCGGACGAAATTAGAGTCCGACCACTATACATCGTAAATAGTTATGACCTTTTTGCGTTTCGGTGGTGATGAAATAGCCACATTCTCCACAACGGAAAAATCCTCTAAAAATGTACGGTTTGAGTTTTGGCGATTTCGGTTTGCTTTTGTTCGCCATCACTTCTTGAACGGAATCAAAAAGTTTCTTTGTGATAATCGGTTCATGCTTGCCTTCGTGGATTTCGCCGTTATACAACATCAAGCCTGTGTAAATCGGATTTTTCAAAAGTTTTTGATAATTCGACACCGCGAGTTCCTTTCCGCTTTTTAGCTTCAATCCAAGTTCGTTAAATTTATCGCGGAGTTGTCGCAAAGTGAAAGTCCCAGTTGAATATGCCTCAAATGTTTTCTTGATTAAAGGTGCGATATTTTCATCGGGAACAATCTTTCTATTTTTATTTACATATCCCAACGGAGCCATTTGAGGCCATATTCCGTCTTTCACTTTGTTGCGATGACCTCGCTTTATATTCTCCGACAAATTATCCACATAATACTTGGATTGCGAAAAAGCGATTGAAAGCATGAATTTGCCTTGCGGTATCGGATCAAACCAAAAAGTTGGAAATTTCATCTCGTTAATTATTCCAGTATCAACGAGGTAGATTATTTTTCCCCCGTCTACCGAGTTTCTCGCAAGTCTATCGGGGTGCCACGCCAAAATACCGAACGCTTCGCCCGCTTCCATTCTCGCTATCATTTCGTTAAAACAGGACGACCTGGTATTTTGGCGGTCTGTTTTTCGACAAAGACATCGACTACTTCCATTTGAGAATCTCATTAAAATCTTTGAGCGCCCAACGCTGCCCGCAGGGGCAGGCATTAATAAACGGCACCGTAATTCCCAGCTCAATCTTCGTTACCTTATTTTTTTTCTCCGCGACAGCATGCAATTTAATAAGTTCACTGCTGTTGCGGCCCGAAGCGTTTTTACTAACCACGCGTTCGTGGTCAGCAATAATTTCCACTTAGAACTTTTCTTCTCAATGCCCTGAAGTCCTCATTACCACTACCACCCCCGCTGCCACAAAAAGCCATGTTTTTTTCATATTCACAAAATATTAAAACTACCTAGAGTCCATCTCAGCCATATCTTTACAGCACGCCCTGTTCTAATTGTTCGACTTTAAATGGCTTAATTTTTTCGCCTGGGGCGGAAAAAAGGCGTTTGATTTCCTCTTGAGTAGCCTCAGGCAATGACAGACCAAAGACGTCTTCCAGTTCGGTTTTTAGATCAGCCATGACATTCAAATGGTCAATAATTTGATCACCCCTGTCAGGGGTTAATTTCTGCGCTGCTAACTCCTTCAAGCCAGCCAGCTGTTCTTTGAATTTACCGAGGAGTTCAGATGCAGTCTGCCGGTCTTCACTATCGGCCGGCAAGCGACGGAGGCGCACTTCGTAACGTTTTACGTTAGCCGTGGCTTGGTTGATCGCTTGTTGTACACTGGCGACCGCGCGAATATGATCAGCCAAATTAAAAACGTCATCAAGCGTATCAAAAACCTGTTCTTGGAGCGTGTCCAGGAGACCTTCCGTAGCGCCGCCGGTTTTCACCACTACTAGCGCGCTTTTGGCCTCAGTGATCAGTCCGCGCATTGCCTCCAGTTTGTCAGTCACCTCCAGCTTCAACCGTTTGGCCGCGACGTTGGCTTGCTTAATCGCCGTCTCTCCCTTGGCAATCCGGCGCTCTACCAGACGTAGCACACGCGGCAGACGAAGCAGCTCTTCTAGACGCGGTAGAGCATCGTTCAAGGCTTGTCCGACGTCCGGTAGGTGCTCCGCAATATCTCTAATGTCGTTATACGATGTGGCCTTTTTTACTCGTCGCGCCAGATCTTTAGCCGCGGTGATTGTTTCTGTAATCGCCACATCAATAGTAATTTTAGACTTTTCGATTTGGGCTACTTTTTTCTCAATCGTCGCAATATGGCGTTCCAATAAACGCACTCCTTGCTTGAGCTGTTGTAAAGCGCGCGCTGCCTGGCGAGGATCGGCGATAGATTCACGTTCCGTGCCCGTCGGAATATCGCCGTGCAGGCTAGCGATCTGCTCCTGATAGGCTTGGAGCACAGACGATCCTCCTTCATCTCCCGGTTGCAAGGAAAGAATTTTTTCTTTATAAATTTTCAGTTGTTTGGCGTCAATTTCAATAATATTTCGCTTTACTAAACGTTCCAGCTCACGCAGATCCTGGAGCACGGCCCGACGATTAGTCAGGAATTGGTTTTGATTTTGTAATTCAGTATTTTTTTCTTCAAACGTTGGAGCGCGCAGGCCGACGGCGGGAGGCTGGGGTAAGACGACGCGGGGAGCTTGATCGCCGCGCTCACAGGCAGATTTAGCTGGCGCGCAGTAGCCCAAGAGGTTAGTGGGAAAATCGCTATAACACCAAATGCCCCCAGCTTGCAGACACTGCCCAAGCGGAGCTGGAGAAGTTGATGTTGATTGGGAAATTGGAGTGGAAGTAGGGAAAGGGGCCGGAGCAAGCGTTTCGGTAGTGGTGGGCGTCGGAGTTGGTGTGGGAGTTAAAAATGGGTTTGGTGTCGGAGTTGGTGTGGGTGTTGGTGTGGGTGATGATGTGGAAGTTGGTGTTGGTGTTGTAATTGATGTTGGAGTTGGAGCAGCTACCGTTGGGGTTAATTTGCCGTTGTAAATAGTCCCAGCCGATACCGTGAATATGTACGTATTGAAATTGAATGTACCTGTGTTATAACCAGCTTGCCCCGGTAATTGCCAAATATAGCGTTTTGAAGTTGGCCACCAAATAGCTCCGACGGCGTAAGATCCTGGTGGAACATAACCGTGCCATTCTCCATTAATTCCACATACCGCGCGCGTGCATACTGCTCCGCCAACTATCTGACCACTGGCCACGTCTACCTGTGACCAGGTCCCTACTTCATTAGTCAATGGCTCCGGCGCTCCGGCGCCAGGAACTGGAGTGTTTATGGATGTAATTGGTGTTGAGGTTGGTGTAACTGAAACATTGGTTGGCACGGTTGGAGTGGTGGAGTCGGTTGTGGTTGTTGTCTGCGCTAAGCCGGGTAGTACTGAAATAATACCCACCAGGCCCGCCACCAATATCAGAATGAACACCACTAGGGGTTGTTTGAAGGAAAATTTGTTCATAAAAATAAATAAAAAATGAGCTTAAGAATAGTATACCATAAAGGGCGTCTTAAACGCATCCACCTATATTTTCCAAGCACACCTGCTCGGCCAAACAAAAAAATCTTATGAGGATTTCACGACATGCGGTGTTTAAAGTAAGTCTTGTCACCCTCTCCGCAGAATATATAACGTCTTCGGTTTTGTTATAATCAAGCATTTTTTGGTTTTTGAAGTGCTTGATTTTTTTGTGGGAATTAGGCAGTGGTCTTCAGGCCGAAGTAGGAGTAGACTGACAATATGAAAAAGATTTTTGGCTTAGAAAAAAATATCTTTTTGCTGGGCATCGTTAGTTTTTTTAATGACCTGTCTTCGGAAATGATCTTGTCGGTGTTGCCGGCATTTTTTACGTCGGTACTCAAGGCCGGGGCGGCATCACTCGGACTGGTGGAAGGCATTGCCGACGCGGGGGCGAATTTTATCAAGATTTATGCGGGTGGATTGTCCGATAAACTCCAGAAACGAAAGGTATTTATTGTCGGGGGATATTTACTCTCGGTAGTGACGCGGCCGGTGTATCTGCTGATTTCTTCGGTAGTTGGAGTAATAGGAATTCGTTTGACGGATCGGGTCGGCAAGGGTCTGCGCGAAGGGCCGCGGGACGCGATTATTTCATTATCGGCGCCGAAAGAAGAGCTCGGAAAATCATTTGGCTATCATCGGGCGATGGATACCGCGGGGGCGATCGTGGGGCCGCTGGTAGCGTATTTGATTTTGCGGCAGTGGCCGCTGGGATTTAATAAAGTTTTTATTACCGCATTTATCGCTGGTATTTTTGCGGTGGGCGCGACGTTGTTTGTGGTGGATGTGGTTGGGACAGTGAAAGGAAAAAAGATGACGCTGGCCTCGCTGGCACTTTTCCCAAAAGATTTTAAATTGTATTTGCTGGCGTTGTTTATTTTGTCGATGGGGAGTTTGCCGGTGGCAGTGATGCTGCTCAAAACGCAAAGTATCGGGATTACGCTGGCCTCGATCCCGTTGTTTTATATGTTGTACAATGTTTCTTACGCGGTGTTTTCGATCGGGGGTGGGACGCACAACTGTCCAAAATCTACCTTTTTTCGCTTAGTTAAGGTATAATAGAGTGCGTTAACTCTTAATTATGCCTTTACTATGCGACCAAAGGAGGGAATT
>CAZXIF010000050.1:0-3209 GCA_964640395.1 uncultured Gammaproteobacteria bacterium
AAGAAAAATCTTAACATCGACAAACTTCTTGACTCGCTGATCCTCGTGTCCGACGTACATCAGGAGACCATCAAAGCCAATCCCGATCGCGCCGCTGCCGGTACCGTGATCGAAGCGCGTGTTGACAAGGGTGAAGGCGCGGTCGTCACCATTCTCGTGCAAACCGGTACGCTCAAGCTCAACGACCAACTCGTCGTCAACGGCGAGTTCTACGGCAAAGTCCGCGCACTTAAAAATTTCCGTGGTGAAGCAATCACGTCCGCTGGTCCTAGTACCCCCGTACGTATTTTAGGTTTTAAAATCGCGCCGCAAGTCGGCGACATTCTGGACCTCAGCAAAGCCGGTTCCGCTACCCAAGTAGATGTACGCAGCAAATATACCCAGCAGACCGGCGCTGAGAAAACCCTGGTGTCCGCGCCTACCGACACCACCGAGGAAGAGAACAAAAAAACCTTGAACGTCGTAATCAAAGCCGATACCCTCGGCTCGCTCGAAGCCATCATCGGCTCGTTGCAGCGCATCAAAAATGATGTCGCCAGTGTCAAAGTAGTCGGCAAAGGCCTCGGCAACATCATGGCCGACGACGCCACCCTCGCCGCCGCTACCGGCGCCACCATCTGCGCCTTTCACGTCACCACCACCCCGGTCGCCTTTGAAATGATCCGCACCAGCCAGGTAGTTTACAAAGAATTTAAAGTGATCTATGATTTATTTGACGAGATCAAAGACGAGCTGGAAAAAATGCTCAACCCCGAACTCGTCACCACCGAACTCGGCAATCTAAAAGTAGTCCAAATTTTCCGCACTGCCAAAAGCTCCATGATCGTGGGCGGCCGCATCGAATCCGGTAAATTAATCAAAGATGCCAAAGCCCGCGTCAAACGCGACAAAGCCATCATCGGCGTCGGCAAGCTCGCAGCTCTCCAAAGCGGCCAACAATCCGTCAACGAACTTCACGAAGGCCACGAAGGCGGCGTCCAATTCGATGGCAAGATTAAAATCGAAGTCGGCGACATCATAGAAGCGTATAAGGAGGAGAAGAAGGAAACGAAGTTGGTGTTGTCATAAGTAAGATTAAGGCTGGTGAATGTTTCAAAATAATCAATCGTATCCCTAACTTAAAGATTTTATGAGTATGAGCATGAATCATGCCCCTATGCCGGGCGGTCAAGAGCACGAAAACGAAGGCAGATTAAAACTGTTGATAACGGCCATTCTCGAGCGAACAGTACGGAGTTATCAAGATAATCTTGAAGATTTTGAGAAAGGGGCACTGCCCGCTCACGACAAAAAACCGGCTATTAAAGAAGAAGATTTAAAGCGCCCCGAAGTCAGTCTGACTGTGGCTGAATTTTCTAAATTACTTCCCCATGCTGCTACATTATTTGAGGGGATGAAAGGGGATAAAATATTCCAAAGACAATCAGGAGCGGAGACTCCAGCCGAGCTTGAAAAAACTCTAGTCGATCTGTTGTTGTCCATGGCCAGATATAAAAAAAATTTACTGAGTATTAATGATAGCCCACCAGCTAATCAAAGTGAGATGGTTTCGAGATTAACCAATAGTTCTTCATTGGGGAGAGATTTAACGAAAGGAATTAGTGGCCACATGTGGCAGCAAGAACCGGATCTTTCAAAAGACGATTTAGCTAAGAATGCTCATCTCGAAGCGTCTTTATTTGAAGAAATGTGGGGAGGTATTCCGGCTGCTGAGCTTATTGAAATTGATAAGCAAATGTATGAAGCCGGGGTTCGTCAATTTAATTTGGCTGGAGGACAGTCATCAAAAGAGCCGGTTTCCTACTATCGTCTTCCTCGAATGTTTTTTGCTCCTCTCAAAAGTGGGGATGTGGTTGAGGATGTTTCAAAGGAATAAAATAATTGTATAAAAAACAGTACCACCTTAACCTCAATTTTAATTTTTTAAAAATATGGAACTCACCATCACCGACGCCAACTTTGAAACCGAGGTCTTGAAATCAAACGTCCCCGTCTTCGTCGACTTCTGGGCGCCCTGGTGCGGCCCCTGCAAAATGATGGGCCCCATCGTAGAAGCGTTGGCGCACGAATACGAAGGCAAACCTATCAAGATCGGCAAGTGCAATGTTGACGAAAATCCTAACACTGCCGGACAATATAACGTGCTCAGCATCCCCACGTTCATCATCTTCAAGGGGGGACAAGTCGCCGACCAATTCGTCGGTGGCACGCAAAAAGAAAAACTTCAGGAACTTATTAATAAACACCTAGTGTCATAAAAACACCAGAACATTAAAACATAAAAACAAGTGAATTGGCGCGCACTGCTTTCCCGTGCGAACGGATTTCGCTGTGGCTCAAAATGTTTTAATGCTTTAATGTTTTAATGCTATGTCTATGAGTACGAGTCGTAAATTACTCACTGCTTTTTTAGTGGTGGGCATCTTATGTTTAGTCGCCATAGTCGGTTTTTCATTGCTCTATCCTGCCACCTGGCAGCAACTTAAAACCTCGCGTAACTACGCGACCCGCTCGATGGGAGTAATCAGCGAGAGTAGTATGGGCTACGCCGGAGGAAATCTGGCCGGTATGCCCGCGCAGCCGCCCCTGGCCATGATGGACCGTGACGAAAAAATGATGGCTCCCCAACCACAGCCGCAAGATGGTGGCGCGCTCGAAGTGTCGCCCCAGGATCGCCTGATCGTAAAAACCGGCACGGTTTCTCTGCAAGCCGCCGATGTGCGCTGGGCAGCAGGGGCTATCACTAGCTATGCAACTAAGAATAGTGGCATAGTTGTGAACAATAGTTTAGAGAAACAAGGCAACGAGCTGTACGGCTCAGTCACGATCCGCGTACCTGCCGCCAACTTCGAAGCCGCTATGTCAGAGATGAAAAATTTTGGTGTGGTGGTGAGTGAAAATACCACCGGCCAAGATGTCACCCGCGCCTTCGTCGACCTGAACGCGCGCTTAAAAAATCTACAGGCCAGCGAAACCCAACTACTGGAACTGATGAAGCGCAGCGGCAATGTCTCAGACGTGTTGAACGTGCAACGCGAGCTCACTTCGGTACGCTCGGAAATAGAAGCCATGCAAGCCCAGGTAAAATATCTGCAACAAAGCTCCAGCTTTTCCACCATCACGGTATATCTATCCACCGATAAGGCTGCTCTCCCGGTCGCTCCGTCCGCAGCCGAACGCTGGCAACCCAAAGTCATTATCAAAGAAGC
>CAZXIF010000051.1:0-6531 GCA_964640395.1 uncultured Gammaproteobacteria bacterium
CTGGTAACTGGGAAAGCCATTTATGACCACCTTGATCGTAAAAAATATGACGTAAAAATGATTGAGTTGACCAAAAAATGTCAGTTTGTTTTTATTCCTCAAAAAGGGAAGAAAAAAGTTTTGGATTTGGTGAATCGTGACCGTCGTTTTGTAGATGTGATATTCATCGCGCTGCATGGCACGCCGGGGGAGGATGACACGGTGCAGGGCATGCTCGAATTGCTTGGTATCCCGTATACTGGTTCAAGGGTCATGAGTAGCGCGATAGGGATGAACAAGATCACGGCGGCTGAATTGTATCGGGCGCACGGATTACCGACACCTGATTTTATTTCATTTACCAAAGCGCAATGGAAAAAGGACTCTACGGCAGTGATTAAAAAGATTACCGATCGGATTGGCTTCCCGTTGGTAATAAAGCCAGTGGACCAGGGTTCGGCTGTGGGAGTATATATCCCCAAAAATAACGGCGAATTGCAAAAGATGATTCCGCAGGCTTTGCAATCATTCTCTTTGCTAATGGCGCAGACATTTATTCGCGGGCAGGAGGCGACCTGTGGGGTATTGGAAAGTAGGGGAGTGCCGTTCGCGACGCCGCCTACATTAATATTACCAAACCTGAATGAGTTTTATGATTATAAATCCAAATATAAGGCCGGCGGGTCTACCCATGTCTGCCCGGCGGATTTCGCGCCAGAGGTGAACGCGCAGATCCAGGAGTACGCGGTGCGGGCGCATGTGGCTCTGGGATGTCGCGGGATGTCGCGGACGGATATTTTTGTGGGGGATGAGGACAAACTATGGGTGATAGAGACGAATACCATTCCGGGCATGACTTCTACCAGCTTGCTCCCTGAAGCGGCTGGAAAGATGGATATTGGGTTTAGTCAGATGCTTGATTTGATCATCGCCAGTGTGAAGCGGTAACGATGTATATGCAATCTCCCTGGATTCACCAACTTACTTTCAAGCGTGCTCATGCCAGTTTACAGCAAGACAGCGCGACTGATATCGCGATTATCGGTGCTGGTATCGCTGGCGTAAGTACAGCTTATTTTACCCTTAAAAATACGACTAAAAAAGTCGTATTGGTGGAAGCATACAAAGTAGCGCATGGCGCGACCGGGCATAATGCCGGGCAAATTGTGAGTTATTTCGAGCATCCGTTCGCTGATATTGTCAGTGAATACGGTTTGATCCTGGCTGCCAAAGCCCAAGAGGCGATTTACCATGCGTGGGACTTGCTCGAAGAGATTTACGCGGATACCAAGATCAGTACGCCGCTCAGTGTCTGTACTGGCTACGCCGGGTGTTCTAGTTTCGCGCAGATCGACTTGCACCTGCGGACCTTGTCGTACCAGCGCGAGGCGGGACTCAAGGTTGAAGAGATGCTGGTGGCGGATTTGCCAGATGTGCTCGCGCATATATCCAAGGTGTATGACGGACTCTACGCCATAGTGCCGCAGGAGCAGATTTTATCTCTGTTACAAACCTCGGATACGCGCTATATCGCGTCGCTCGTGTCGCGTAAAGGTTGTCTCAATAGTGCGCTGTTTTGTGAGGATCTAATCGATTATTTACTAAACACCTTTCCCGATCGATTTACACTGTACGAACAGAGTCCCGTCCGAGAAATTAAGCTGGGCAAACACCGGGCCACGCTCGTTATAAACAATCATAGTTTGGAAGCTAGCCGGGTGGTACTGTGCACCAATGGGTTCCAACATTTTACTATTTCCAATTATCCGGGTGGGGAGGATGTAGATACGGCCTTCCACAGCTGCGTGAACGCCAAGATAGGGTATATGTCCGCGTACCTAGAACATGCGGACCACCCGCCGGTGGCGATTAGTTATTTCTCCCAGCAGGGTATTAACGAGGCCACGCCGTATTATTATTTTACGAGGCGACGGTTTTTGCATCGGGATAAAGGTGAGGAAAACCTGATTTGTATCGGTGGTCCGGAAGAAGATTTGGAGCATAAGGGGATGTATCACCGGGAAAATCAGGTGTATCCGGACAGCGCGAAACGGGAGCTGGATGCGTTTATCCGCTGTAGCTATAAGTATGCCCCACATGAGAATATTGATTATTTGTTCCAATGGCATGGGCTGATGGCGTATACGCCGACCGGCCTGCGCGTCATCGGGCCAGAGCCGAAGAATCTGGTGTTGCTGTATAATTTGGGGTGTAACGGAGTGGGGATTTTGTCGTCGGTGTATGGCGGTAAGCGGATTTCGCAGTTTTTGAAAAGGCGTGTGCTTGAAAAATCTGTCTTTGATCCGCAGTAATTTTTATGCAAAATCTCAGCAAAAAATTGACTAATGGCCGGGAAATTCCTTTGGTTGGTCTTGGCACCTGGAAGGCGACTGGTAAGGAGGTGGAGCGAACGGTGCGCGTAGCGCTAGAGTTGGGTTATCGCCATATAGATACAGCCAAAATTTATCTCAATGAAAAAAGAGTGGGAGCAGCGATTCGGGCAAGCGGGATTGCGGAGATTGCAGAGGCGCATGGCAAATCGAACGCGCAGATATTTTTGCGGTGGAGTATCCAACATGGGAATATTATTTTGCCGAAGTCGACGAATCCAGAGCGGATAGGGGAGAATATAAAAGTATTTGATTTTGAGTTGTCGACGGGGGAGATGGAGAGGATTGATGGGTTGAATGAGGGGTTGAGGACGTGTTGGGATCCGAGTGAGGTGGTTTGATTTTTTACATCTTTAATCCCTAAAAAGAATGGCAATTAACTTAGGTTATCGTATTTTTTTCATCAACATTTTTCTCAATATCTTTCTCCCAAATCTCTTTTTGCGTCTGATATACCGTGACAATAAGTCCAAGCGTTGCAAATACCAGTACGTATGGCAAAAATCCTACCAGATACGTTTTGTGGAAGAAGATTAAAAGCGTATTGATGATAATAAATAAAAATCGGACCTCAGTCGGGCCGATTTTTAAATAGACGATTTTAAATTCGTTGGTGGCGGAAAATGAGACGTAAGAATTCACCATGAAGGCTCCAAATACGGCGAGCAAGAAAAAGAGGGTGTTAAATTTGTCGTTGAATAGGAATGAATAGCCGATAAGGATAGAACAGAGGAAAATATAATCCAAAAAATGATCCATATAGTAACCCCAGCGAATGAGGCCTAGTTTGCGATGTTTATTCAAACTCCCATCGAGTGAGTCGCTGACGTATTGACAAAAAATCATAAATGAGACGAGCCAGAGCCAATGAATATTGTTTTGTGCCAGGTAGCTGAATAGAACGATGCTCCCGCTCCAAAGCAGGGTAGTATAGGTCAAGTGGTAGCCGTGAATCCAACCGGGTATTTTTGGTATCAGGTATCTAATAGCGCGTTGTTCTAGGGGGCCCAGTATAGAGCCGCCAATTTTTTTGTCTCCTGCGAAAGGCTCTGTGTGAAGCATAGGTGTTATTTATTTATCAAAGAGGGGATGGAACTCGTGATGGGTCTTTTCCGCGAATTTATCAGACGCGTGGACGTAGCGGGTAGTGGTATCGAGTGACTCGTGACCAAGTAGTATCTGAATGGCAGCTGGATTTGCGCCATTTTCGGCCAAATAGGTGGCAAAACCGTGTCGTAAGGTATGGGCGCTGATGGGTAAATTGATACTGAGGAGCTCACGGTAGCGTTTTATTTTAAATTGGAGATAATTAGCTGATAATTTTTTATTTTTTTCATGATTATTCTTGCCGCGATAGGGGACAAATAACATGTCAGACACACTATTTCTTTTGGCCAAATAGTTTTTTAAATGTTGGAAGGCACGCGGGGTGAGATAGACAAAACGTTGTTTTTTTCCTTTGCCCATAATATAAATTCGGCCGGTTTGATCAATCTGCACCACTTTTAGAGATAATAATTCTGAAATACGCATGCCAGTGGCAAATAATAACTCCAGCATGGCCCGGTTCCGAAGTTGTACTTGTTCATCATCTTCGTATAGCGTTGGTGCTTCGATCAAACGAATTACTTCTTCAAATTCCGGCACTTGAGCATGTTTTTTTTCATTTTTAATTAATTTTATTGCCTGGGCCGAGAGTGGGGGATGAGCATCAAAATCTTCTAAAAATTTGAGGTATGATCGGAGCGCTGAAAGTATCCGATTTACTGAGTAGCTGCCCAATTTCTGCCTAGACTTAGCCTTTTCAGCGGTTTTTCGGTCACTGGAGGCAAGGTAGGCTTTAAAACGTAAGATGTCTGTTTTGGTGATTTTCACAAATGGCGTGGCGATGTCAGATTCCAAAAAAAATTGAAAGGTGTTAAGATCCCGTTCGTAATTATAAGCAGTTTTTTCGGAAAAATTATCAGCTCGTAAGTGTAGTAGAAAATCATCGAGCTTGGGGAGTAAAAAGAAATTGTTAGTCATAGCCATGTTTTGAGTATATAGTATTGAGTATAAGGGTTATTATACTCAATACTATATTTTTGTACAACAGACTTTTTCCAGCTGTTTTTTATTTCCAATAGGCTCGGTCACCAAAGCGTACATCAATATATTGTTTCGGACGATTTTCTCGCAGGATCAGTTGTACATTGTCGGCTTGTTGTTTTAGATCGCTGGCGGGGTCGAATTGGATATTCCAGGGTTGGTTGATCAGTACGGTCAGGCCAAGGGCGTTGGGGCGGGCCAGGAAATAATTAACCCGGCCTATCCCCCGCTGCTCGACTAGGGTCTGCCACTCCAGAATGCCGGCTACAATACTGGCATCAAATATTGTTGTGCCGGTGGCAGTCGGAGTTTCATTATTCGAATCTGCCAGGCTGTAGACCACGGGAAAAGCCCCGAATTCTTGCCGGATACTATTTATATTGGGCGTGTGGTCGATACGGACAGTGCTCGATGGTGTAATAGTCGCGATCGTAGTCGTAGCAGCGGCTAAGGTAGAGCTGGTGACGGGCTGATTGATGGTTGGAGGCTTGATAATGACTGTTTTCAACTCCTCGGGTAAAACCGGTCGCAAGAGTTTTATAATTTGTCCGCTTTGGTCGAGTAAATAATAATTGCGGCCGTCGTCATAGATGACGCTAGAGATTTTTTCGGTAATGTCGATGATCAGTTGATTGGGAAATATTTTTTTGACGGTGACAGCGCCGAAGGAAAAATGATTTTTGAGATTTTTTTCTACCCCTCCCCTATTGAGTAAGAAATAATTGCGCGCTGGCCACCAGGAAAAACGGGAATGTAAAAAATTGGCGGTAACATATGCATCGATGACGTCTTTTTTTACGGTGGTAAGGCCGTAGTAATCTACGCTCGTAATGCGGAAATAGGGCACGAAGAGCATGATTCCGATCCAACTTAGTAGCAAGATGGGTAGAACAAAAAATTTTATGATTGGCCAATAGTTTCGGCGTGGGGATTGGTTGCGACTTAAGACACGCTGACGACGGGGTATAAAGTGGGTGGAGATGGCTTGCTGGGTAATGACGCGCGGCCGTGACGAGCGGGTGGTTTTTTTTGGCCAGGAAAAAAGAGACCGGTTGCGTGAAGGCCGGTTGCTTAGAAAATTGTGCCGGGTTGAGGCGTTATAACGACGCATAGATCAGGTTACGATTCGCGGTAGTAAGGGGTTGATACGGTCAACGATTTCATAGTTTATGGTTTTGGCCCAGTCGGCCAGCTGGTCGGCGCTGACGGTATTTTTGCCTTGTTGGCCGATGAGCGTCACCTGCTCCCCTACCTCTATTGATCCGGGAATGTCGGTGAGATCAATAATGGTGAGGTTCATACAAATTCTACCTAATACGCGGCAGCGCCGGCCTTTTACCAATATTTCGGCGCGGGAGGAAAAACGGCGGTCGTAGCCATCGTAATAACCTATGGGCAAGATGCCGAGTCTGGTTGGCCGTGTGACGCGGTGGGTGCGTCCGTAGCTAATGTGGGTGTCGGCAGGGACAATTTTTACTTGGATAAGGCGCGTGTGCCAAGACAACGCGGGGCGCAGGGTTATTTTTTTTCGACAAGCTGGAGACGGGTAGAGTCCGTACGTGCTCAGGCCAACGCGGACTGCCTGGTGGTGGCTGTCCGGATGTAATATTGTGGAGGCGCTGCAGGCGAGGTGTTTTAGAGGTGGATCAATCCCCTCTTTTTTTAGGGTAGCTATGATTTCTTTAAATATTTTGGATTGTTGTTTTGTGGTGGCCGGATCATTTTCGCTGGATGAAAAATGACTCCAGATGCCTTCCCAATTAATATGTGCTTGTTTGTTTAATAATTTAGCAAAGGCCAGTGTATCGTCCGGCAAGATGCCAACTCGTGAGGTGCCGGTATCGATTTTTAGGTGCACGATGGCTCGTTTGCCAACTGAGGCGGCGAGGGCGTTTAATTTTATTACCTGTTCTTTGGTATACACTACGAAAGCGACGCCTTGTTTTATGGCGAGAGCAGTATCCGGTGAATTCAGTTCGTAAAAACTTAAAACGAGAATGGGTTTCTTAATTTTATTTTTCAGTAATATCAGGGCTTCGTCGAGGCTGGCTACGCAGAGGCGATCAACTAGTGG
>CAZXIF010000052.1:0-4619 GCA_964640395.1 uncultured Gammaproteobacteria bacterium
TTGAGATACTGGCGGCTGCGAAAGGTGTCAGCGCCGTAAAGGTAGATGACCATATGAAAGTCCTTAGTACTCAGTTCTTAGTCCTTAGTCCGAGTCCGCATTATAGCAAGCTGCCTTGTCGTATCGCAAGTCTCTGTGCTATAATTCGCCTAAATTAACCTGTTTTATGGATAAAAATACGATACTGAAAACTGATATTGCGATTCTGGGTGCTGGGATTGGTGGCTATGAAACCTTTCGGACGCTGGCGAAGCTGTTTAAAAAACAGCGCATTAATAAAACTATTACGATTGTTGATCGTAATAATTATTTTACTTTTACGCCGATGCTGCACGAGGTGGCTTCGGGATCGCTCGAACCGGCGCATTGTACGTTGTCACTGCGGGAATTGGTTCAGGATACGCCACACCATTTTTTGAAAGCAGTGGTTAAGCGGGTTGATCCGGAGAAAAAAATCATTACCACGGACCAGGGCACTCTTCAGTATGAAATGGCGGTGGTGGCACTCGGGAGCGGGGTAAACTTTTTCAACACGCCGGGGGCGGAGGAATATAGTTTCCAGGCGCGTACCCTTACCGCGGCGATGCGCCTGCGGCGTACGATGATTCAGTATCTGGAAAGCGGCCAAGAAAAAGTGGCTATCAGTGTGGTTGGCGGCGGGTATACGGGCATTGAAACTGCGTCACAGCTACTACGTCTGGCGACGCAAGATTTGAAAAAATTGTACCCGGGACAAACGGTATCTATCACCGTGATCGAAGCTGAAGATACTATTCTGACCAATTTGCCCGTAGCGGTACAAAACCGAGTGCTGGCCCGCCTCAGCGCTCAGGGCATAACTTTTTTGCTTCATAAAAAGGTGTTGGTCGTGACTGCTACCACCGTTGAGCTGGCTGGATCCGCAAGTATCAATAGCGATATCACGGTCTGGTGCGCGGGAGTAAAAAATAGCGCCGAAAATTTTTTGCCCATGACTTATGTGACGAATGGTCGATTGAGCGTCGACCAACATTTGCGACACCGGCTAGACAACAGTCTCTATGCCGTGGGTGATATGGCGGCTTTTAGCAACTCCGGCAGCACAGAATTGGCCCCTCAGCTCGGAGAAGCTGCCCACCGCGAAGGACGCTATGTGGCGGAGCATATAGCGGCTACACTCCGCGGACGTACGCTAACGCCGTTTCACTTTCTTTCCTTTGGCATGCTGATACCGATCGGGGATTGGTATGGAGTGATGGTGGTAGGGAATTGGTTTTTCTTTGGGCGCGTCGCCTGGCTGATTCGCCGCCTGGTCTATTTATTTTTCATGCCCGGAATCGCCAGAAAACTGAATATTTTGACCGATTGGACCTTGCATAGTTTCGGTTTTCGCTATATAATCGACATAGAATAATATAAAAAGTCTTTTAATTCATTAATTTTGAGCTATGATGTGCAAACACATGCTCCGGTGCAACCCAAAAATGGATGCCTGGGGACTCTTGGCTTTACGCGTGGCGGTCGGGGTAATTTTTATTTACTCTGGCTATGGAAAATTGTTCGGCAACCCGACGATGGCGGTCGGTATGTTCACCCAACTCGGCTTTCCGATACCGACGTTCTGGGCTTATTTCGTCGGTTTGGCAGAACTCGTCGGTGGCCTCATGGTGCTCCTCGGCGTATATGCCCGGATGGCGGCTATTTGGCTGGCTATCACTATGGTGGTCGCGATCGCGGCCGTACATGTCAAAGGCCCGTTCCAAGGCTGGTTTGTGCCTCTATCCCTGCTCGGTAGTTTGCTCGCCTTGATGGGCGTCGGAGCTGGAGAATTTCGCTTGGTTAAAGCGGAATGTTGCTGTCCGAAATGCCGCATGGCCGCGAAAGAAGGTGGCGCTTGTGGCAGTAGCGAAATGAAGAGCGGCTGTTGCGGCGGATCGTGCGCCTCGGGCGAGATGAATAAAATGTGCGGTTGTGGCAGTGGGAAGATGATGGATATGTGTTGCGGCAAGAAAGACAAGATGATGACAGGTGATATGAATACGATGGGTGGCGACATGAAGAAATAAGCGCCTCTGACTAATGAGTTTTTATCACCCCGATTTGGTCGGGGTGGTTTTTATTTTAACTAGAGTTAGACTTGTTTTAATCCATTTCGATCCGCCACAGCTCGTTTTATCATAAACTCAACTTCTGGTTTAGCCTTAATATAAGAAACAACAGTATCTGGATGTAAGCCATAATAAACACGGAAAATCTCATCGGCAAAACCCTGCCCAATAAACTCTACTCGATTAAAGTCGAGGGTTACCCGTTTAAAATCGTCGAGACCGGCTAAGAGACGACGCGCTTGAGAACGGGAAACAAAGCTGTCGTCCATGGTAAACAGCTCCACCTTGATATCAGTCTTGTCAAACCGTAAATTTTGATTGGTAAACTGATTAAAAACATCTTGAATTTTCTTGGTACTATTACGGGCAATCGAAAAACCAACTAGTGTGCCTCGACGCTGGCGATGAGGCTTAATAAACCAATCAGGAATGGTATTATCGACCAGCACTTCGGTCTGGTTGCTAACAATCCAAAAGGTATCCGCAATTTTTGAAGTAAAAAAAATGCCTTGCCCCGAATGAGTGGCTGGCAGAGTCGTCTGCTTACCTTTAAATATATCCTGAGTGGCTTCAAGGTCATTTTTAAGGCCGCGGGTTTGTCGTACGTTATTAAAAATACCAATACCGTGGTCAATTATCTCAAACGAGGCTGCAACCTCATCGGTTTTGAACCATACCTCAATCGTGGGCGAAGCAGAATGCTCAATGGCATTATTAAGCATTTCAGTAAAAGCATGCTCGATAATTCGAGCCACTTCTTTAGAGAGTGCGGCTTGAACAAAAAGTGAGGATGTTTTTAAACCGGCAAAAATAGAGGACTCACTTAGCCCTTGGTTATCAAGACGACGATGCCAAACAACCCCCTTATTTTCCAACTGATTTCGTACAGCATCCTCAAATAAAACATATCGGATCTGATTAGTACGTCCCACGCGAATAAGCTTTTTCTGTTCTATAAGCTTGTTTAGAACACCAACTACAGTCTGCTTGGACAGACCGCTTAAAGCGCTTATTTCTTTAGTTTGTACAGCCTTTTTCTCTTTAATAAGGCTCATTATTTGTTCTGCTAGAGTCATAGGCGTACTATAAAGTAACTTAATGGTAACTATTCAGTTATTTCCCAAATCCCCCCTTGAGGGGGGCGCGGGGGATGTTGGCCAACGTTTTTACATCTCCCTACCCTCCTCAAGGAGGGAATTAACGGTGGACAGGAAAGAACTGAATAGTTACACTTAATGCTAGCATAAAAAATCAATCTTGTCAAGTATAAATTTAACTTGACAAGTAACTTGTCTATGAATAGACAGCCTGCCAATTCCTCGATATGATATATCTAATATGAAAAAATCCTACCCACTTTATTTAGCTGGTGATTTCACCACTACCACGCAACCGTTGCCGGTTATCTTTCCTTTTAACGGGGAAGTGGTCGCGGAGACTTTTTTAGCAGGTACCACTACCCTCGAAATCGCCATACAAAAAGCTTTGTCTGTTCAAACAGAATTAAAAAATCTTCCGACCTATATTCGAGCCGAGGCACTACTCAGTATCGCCACTGGCCTAAAAGAGCGCAAAGAAGAATTTGCCGAGGTGTTAACCCTGGAAACCGGCAAGCCGCTCTTTTACGCGCGGGCTGAAGTTGACCGGGCAATCCAGACATTTACTGACGGAGCGGAAGAAGCCAAACGGATCAACGGTGAGTGGCTGGCGCTCGATCGGTTTCCCTCGGGCGACAAACATGAAGCCACGGTGCGCCGATTCCCAATCGGGCTCGTAGCGGCGATTGCTCCCTTTAATTTTCCTTTGAACTTGGTGGCACATAAATTGGCCCCGGCGATCGCGGCCGGATGCCCGATTATTTTGAAACCGGCGAGTAAGACGCCACTATCGGCTTTGTTACTCGCTGAATTAATCGACCAAACTAAATTGCCGAAAGGCGCCGTGTCGATTTTGCCGATGGACCGCGCTACGGGAGACCGGCTCGTTACGGACGAACGTTTTAAACTGCTGACGTTTACTGGATCACCCCGTGTGGGTTGGGATATGAAGGCGCGCGCCGGGAAAAAGAAAGTGGTGCTGGAGCTGGGCGGAAACGCTGGGCTGATTATCACGCAGTCGGCTGACTTGAAAAAAGTCTTGGCCAAAGCCGTCGCCGGAGCGTTTGGGCAAAGCGGACAGAGCTGTATCCACACCCAACGGATACTGGTTCATACGTCACATTTTGCCGGATTCAAAAATCAGTTTATTTCTGAAACAAAAAAAATTATCTACGGCGACCCGCGGCAAGACGGCGTCATGTTCTCAAGCATGATAGACAGCGCTAACGCGGGACGGATCGACTCATGGGTAAAGGAAGCGGTGGCCGCTGGCGCAGAGCTCCTCGCTGGCGGGAAGCGAATTGGAGACACGGGCTATGAACCAACGATTTTGACGAACACTAAGAAGGAAATGAAAGTGTGTGGGCAAGAAGCGTTCGCTCCGGTCGTGATAATTGAAGATTACACGGATTTTGGTGAAGCGATTACACGGATT
>CAZXIF010000053.1:0-8719 GCA_964640395.1 uncultured Gammaproteobacteria bacterium
ACCAGAAAGGAAAAGTCAAATTTTTTGAACGTCCATTCAACGTCCCTTCAAAGTTATCCACACCACCAATGCGTAATAGGTATTTTTTTGTTATAATATAAAAAAATTTACTAACTATATCTGTGGTATATGCTCAACTTGAAACATTTTTTTCATTATCACAAAGGCCTGCCCCGCTGGCAGTGTGTAAAAATAGGAGCCAGCTTACTAGGCGTTCTATGTCTGTTCGTGTTGGCTGGATCAATCCAGGCCATGCCATTCTTTGAAGAGACTAGCTATATGCTATCGATGCTCGTGCCCGAACCGATTGCTCCCGCGCTCGCAGAAGAAACATCAATTCTAACGACACCGACAGAACCTGATGAAGGCGCTGCTGCGTCGCCCGCGGCAAAAGAACACCAAGAAGATGGCAACTTTGAAGACTCGGAAAAACGCGAGAAATTTGATCGAGATCAAGTACTGAAGGAAAAGAAGGACCTGCTACGTGAACTGAAAGATCAAAAAAACGAACTCGCCCGCACTTGCAAACAATTGGCTCGACTCAAAGGAGCTGCCACCGATGCCGCCGCCTGCCGGACACTCGCGGCCAGTGTAGCGAAATACGAAAGTGAGCTGAAAGCGCCGCCGCTGGATGGCTCTGACATTGACGCATTACGCGATTTTATGAACGAATATCGCGAGCTGAACATCTGGGATGAATTAAATACTTTGCGACTCAAGGCCAATCTGCCAAAAGAACTCAATCAGTTCTTTAACGACCTACTGCGTCTACAAAAACTGCTCGCTCAAAAAGAATTCCAAAAAATCCCTGGCCTGAATTATGATTTGATCAATGCTAAAGTTGTGATAATAAAAGATCTTCATGCCCAAGCTAAAGCCTGCTACACGGCCGGAGAATTTGAATGCGCTAACGAAAAATTAAATGAAGCACGTAATGACAATTATCCGGGTGAGTTGGAAGGGCCACTCCATATATTACGGGGCATCTTTGAAAGTTTGAGACGGATAAAGAATGAAGAGGTCAAGACGGAAGTGCAGGGACTGATACAACCGTCCATTGATTCCATTAATAAGGGAGATTGGCGGGAAGCTAATCAAGAATTGAACGAACTTAACAAGGACCTCATGTCACTACTCGAAAACCTGATGCGTTCTCAGTATCGTAACCGCTCCCTCTCGCCCGATGCTCGCGCCCGTCTGGAAAAATTGCTGCAGAAATACGGCGGAGCAACGGACTCGAATGGTGAAGATCGCCCCTAGTCACAAATTTTATCTTTAAATCTTAATTTTAGGAGACCTATGCGACAACCTTCCCGGTTTTGGCTCGGCGGAGCCTTGGGCAGCCTATTTTTTCTATTAGGTAGCCTGCTGGTTTTTACCCATCTGGCCTCGGCCCAAACCGCCGGCACCACCGATCCCAAAACTGACTGTACATCGAAAGGATATAGCTGGTGTCAGCCAAGCGGTGGCGGCAGTTCCTATTGTACTTATACCACTAGCCCTTGTCCGGCGTATGATGCCACTAGTTGCCAGGCCCAAAACGGACAGTGGTGTAGTTACCAATCCGGTACCACCGGTGGCTGGTGCGCTACAAATGGCGCGACCTGCCCGATTAATGATGAAGCTGGTTGTACCGCGGCTAGTCGCAATTGGTGTAAAAGTCCAGCCGGCATGATCACCGGTGGTTGGTGTGCCACCGCTGGTCAAAAATGTCCGGCCAATACCGAAACTGACTGTGCGGCGCAAAGCGGTAAATGGTGTAAAAATACTGATGGGACAACTGGCTGGTGTTCTAGTGACAAAAATTATGTCTGCCCGGCGTATAATCAAACCGATTGTACCACTCAGGGTAAAAAATGGTGTGTCAGTCCCGGGAGTACTACCGGCTGGTGTACCGATAATTGTCCCTATACGACTACCGCGGATCCAAAAACTGAATGTACCTCAAAAAATTATAAATGGTGTACCCCCGCCGGGGGTGGAGCGGCTTACTGTAATAACAGCACGACCATGAATTGCCCGGCCTATACTGAAACTGACTGCGCGGCGCAAAGCGGTAAATGGTGTAAAAATAGTGATGGGACTACCGGGTCGTGTTCTAGTGACAAAAATTATGTCTGCCCGGCGTATACTGAGGCCGATTGTAAAATCCAAGGGAAAATTTGGTGCACGAATCCCACCGGGGGAACGAATTCTTCCTGGTGTACCGATAATTGTCCCTATACTGGCGTCGGACAAACCGTAGCCTGCACCGATTCAGATAATGGACGTGATTATTTTAAAAAAGGTGTTGGCACGGGGATTTATGCGGGCGCGCGAGAAGGTTACCATGCTATCTACGGACTGGAACCAAATCCCACGACGCCTAAAGCCACGACCAATCAATATTCAACCTTCTATGATCATTGCGCCACCGATACCCAATTGAATGAAGCCTTTTGTGATAGCGCCACGGGGAAATTAGGCGCGTATGGTATGAGTTGTCAATATGGCTGTAGCAATGGCGCCTGTAATTCCCCTCCGGCCAGTGATGAAAAAACTAAATGTACCACTGGTGGTGGCAAATGGTGTAAAAATAGTGATGGAGCAAGTGGCTGGTGTTCTAATTCAACGAATCCTTGCCCCGCCTATGACGAAACAAGTTGCAAGGCTCAGAGTGGTGAATGGTGTAAATCCTCGGCCGGAGCTACCTCCGCTGGCTGGTGTGCCACCGGCGGCAGCAGTTGTCCAATTAGTGATGCCAGCGCCTGCCAAACCAAAGGCAGACAATGGTGTAAATACCAATCTGGTACTGGTGGCTGGTGTGCTGCAAGCAATGAAAAATGCCCCGTTTACAGCGAAACGGAGTGTGTCGCCCAAAAGGGAGACTGGTGTGTTTCCGCGCAAGGGGGAACGGGATGGTGCAGTTATCAAACCGGCAGTTGCCCAGTCAATGATAAAACAACCTGCGAAAAGAAAAATCGTAAATGGTGTACCAATAATTACGGGGGCGGCTGGTGTGCTATGACTGATCAAAGTTGTGGCGGAATTACTACGATGAATTGGCCGAATTCTGAGGATATGTGTAATAAATATTATGGATTATGGTGCCCGAGTGAAACCAGTAATGGTTACTGCACGATGCAGACTAAAAAATGCTTTCTGCTTCCTAAAGCTGGCTATATGATATGTTGGGACAACAGTCAGGCGCCAAGTGGGTCTACTTGCCCGGCCCTGCCCACCACCGAGACGGACTGTGTAAAAATAGGTAAAAATTGGTGTAAGTCTATGACCACCTATTCATCTAACGCGACTACGGCTACTACTGGCTGGTGTAGCGCTGATCCCTGTTATGTCATGCCACCAACTGGTAAAATTCTCTGTCCCGATGGCGCCTCCGTGGCCACCATCTTAGATGAATGTCCGAAACGAACCGTAACTATCGATTATAAAACCTGTCCTGATGGCGCCCAAATTAAAAAAGACCAAACCTGCCCGGAAAAATCGTACGTCTGCCGCAATGGACAAAAAGTAAAAGATCTGGCCGACTGCCCAAAAGATGATATCGAAATATGTCTATCGTCTGGTGGTAAGTGGTGTAGCAGTGCCGAAGGCTCCGGACAGGGTCATTGCGCTGTCACTGGAAGTAGCTGTGCGGAAATCAAAAAAGAACCGTTAGATCAAACTGAGATAGTTCGGTACGAAGCCAAGAAAAAAGAACTGCTTAATAAACTTACTTCGCTGACCGCCTTCTTTACCGCTCAAAAAGACAAAACATCTTTAGGTAAAATAAGCGACCTACAAGACCAGCTCAAAGCGCTAAGCTTTACTACTCGTGATGATGTTAGAAATTTTGAAACCAGCCAAGAGGAAGTAAAACTGTTAGAAATTCTGCGCAAAGAAACGCTCGACGGAGCCGATACTGAATCCGAACGCGATCAAGAGCTACAAACCAAAGCGCTCCAAGAAATGAAACGTGGGCTGATCAAATTTGAGCAATTCTTGTTGCCCCTATCCCTAAAAAGAACCCGCTTACAAAAAAGTGGTGTTAGACTTCCGAGCGAATGGAACAACCTGCTTAACAAGGCTGAAGAAATCTTGCCGAGAGGTAAAAAAGCTAAAACCTACGAAGAAATGGTAGCGATTTATAAAGAATTACTTACGATTGGACCAGAACTAAATGACCTTGGACCGCGTTTAAATAAATTGACTCGTTTGCCTCGCGTCTTACCCTTGCTCAATCGTTATCTGGCCCGCAGCGAACCGGCGCTCGGTGCCACCACGGCTCAGATAAAACGTCTAAAATTAGACTTAACTGAAGAATTAGGACAACTGACTTCTCTGTTTTCTGATGCCAAGAATGCCCTGACTACACTCCGAGATGGCTCTTACCCCGAAGATACGGATATCTTTGAGTACATCCAACAAAATATTATTGATACCCTAGAAGAATTTGATAATCAGGTTTCTTATTTGCAGGCACTCTTTAATACCAAAAAATATATCACTCAGGCGGACGCTACCGTACGCCGCTATGATACACTAATTAAACGAGCGCTTCGTCGTAAACAAAATGTCACGGCAGCTCAAACCCTCTTCAAAGAATTAAAGAGTGAGGTAGCCAAATTGCGCACGCTGGCTACAACCAAAGTATCTGACAAAACAGTTGATGATATTCTAGATTTGATGAAATCAATCGCTAGTATAGGAGCTGCTCTAGACAAAGAATTAGGTGTGGCAATAAGCCAATTAGAACAACAATTGAAACAAACCCTGGAGGGTAACGGGCCAGAAAAAGTCGACCTACTACAATTAAATGAATTAGAAAAACTCTCAGTCAGAAGTTACTTACTAGCCAATTTCTATCGCTCCAAATTTACCCCCCTACACAATTTGGCGACCCTCTATTAATCTTTTCCCTCTCCTCCGCGGAGGGTAGGGTCGGGTGAGGTTTCGCTTACCATTAAAAGCCACCGCTGATCCCGGTGGTTTTTAGTTGCGTGTTTAGTAAAAATCAGTATAATAAAGCAACCTTTACTTTACGAACTTTACAACTCTATGACTCTCTCTTCTCTCGGCGGCGGTCTCAAATTACCTGGCGGCGGACTCGGCCTGGGTCGACCCGGCGGACTCGGCGGATCGCGCCCGGTCAGTAGCGGTCTCGGCCACACCAATGCCGTGTCCAGTATTAGTCAACGTCAAGGCGTAGCTCATATCTACCAAAGCGGCGACAAAACCAGCCTGTATGGTGCCGGCCAACATGCCGGCCAAGGCAGCAGTGTTAGTATCGGCCAAGTAATGAAGAAACCAGGTTCGAGCGGCCTAGCCGGGCGACCTGGTATGGCTGGCGGATCTAAACCCGTCATGCCGGTAATTAAATAAAATGAAAAAAAATATCACCACGTTCATCGTACCGACCCAAACTACCCGCGCGCGCCTGGATGTTTTTTTGTCCGCCGAATCCGGCCTCAGCCGCTCGCAAGTACAGAAATTAATTAAGGAAAAATTAGTTACCATAAATAAATCTGTTGCAAAAAAAACCGGTCAACAATTAAGTGAAGGGGATGTAGTAGAATGTCATTGCGAGAAGGAGCCCAAGCGACGACGTGGCAATCCCCTTCTATCCAAGCCATCATTAAAAAATAAGATTATTGAAAACAAAGGGATTGCCACGTCGGGTCGTTCCTCGCCTCCTCGCAATGACACGGTAAAAATTGTCGCTAAAACCGACGACTACATCGTGGTCGACAAACCAACTGGCCTACTGACGCACCCGACCATGGCCAATGAAATGTTCAGTGTCGCCAGCCTACTGGCCAAAAAATATCCCGAACTAAAATCCGTCGGAGATGATCCAGTCCGCCCCGGTATCGTGCATCGTCTTGATAAAGAAGCTTCTGGACTACTCGTAGTCGCGCGGACGCAAGCCATGTTCGACCACCTCAAAAACCAATTCAAAACCCGTACGGTCGGCAAAGAATATACCGTCCTCGTCCACGGCCGAGTCGCCAAAGATTGGGACGAAATTAAATTCAGTATCTCCCGTGGTGACCGCAACGATCGCATGGCCGCCCAACCCCTGATGGTACGAGGCGAAAAAAATCGCGTCGGCAAAGAAGCTCTGACTGAATTTCTGGTGGAAAAAAGATTTGTTAATTTTACTCTACTAAAAGTGACCATTCATACCGGTCGCATGCACCAAATTCGCGTTCATCTTTTGGCCTACAATCACCCCGTGGTCGCTGACCCACTCTACAACCAGAAAAAAAGGCCATCCGCCTGGGATAAAAAATTAGGCCGCCTCTTTTTACATTGCACACAATTGGTGTTCACGGATTTAAAAGGCGATAAAAAAATATTTGAGTCACCCCTCCCTGTTGAATTAGAAAAGTTTTTAAAAACACTAAGCTAAATAAAAAAAAATCTCAAATTAAAAAACCCAAGCTCCAAATAAATATCAAATTTCAATATTAAAAAAGTGACACTTGATTATTAGAATTTATTTGGAACTTATAAATCGATACTTGAGATTTTTAAGTAAAATTATCCGACATCCCTTCAAAATTTTCTGTATGCTTTCTAATCAAAAAACTCCCGGACTATTGGTCATCATCTCCTCCCCTTCCGGCGGCGGCAAAGACTCTGTGATCAGCGCCCTCTTGAAACTGTTCCCTCGCTCCACGCGTTTTATCACAACCACTTCTCGCCCACCCCGCCCCGGCAATCGGGATGGGGTTGATTACTATTTTATTAGCAACGAAGAATTCCAACGCCGTATCGAAAATCAAGAATTTTTGGAATGGAATTTTTACGCCGGCAACTACTACGGCACGGAAAAACGCCACCTTGAAAATCTCCAGTCCCGCTTTGATCTGGTCCTCACGCAAATCGAAGTCAACGGCAAACATCACCTTGATCAAGCCGGTGTCCCGAACCTGTCAATTTTCTTGCTCCCCGAAAGCCTCGACACCCTTGGCGCACGTATCTCTAAGCGGGGCGGTGTCACCCCCGAAGCCCTAGCCGAACGACTGGCGATAGCCAAGCAAGAAATTGCCGCCTCGTCTGACTATGATTACTGCGTCGCCAACCGTGAAGGCGCCCTAGCCGAAACAGTGACTAAAGTAAGCGAAATCATCAAAGAACACCTTGAAAAACAGGCGGGTATTGACAAACCAAGCCAAAGTGGCTAGAATAGGCCAACTTTAAACACGATACACGATACACGATACACATATAACGATACAATTCGATTGTGTATCGTTTTCCATGTATCATGTATCATATACCATCTTAGAACGTGTCTTAAATAATCAAACCTGCCTATGTCCGATTCCATTCAAACAACTGCTTCCAACCAAAACAAACCCGGCATGGTCGTAAAAGTGCACCAAAAAATCAAAGAAACCAACACCAAAGGCGAGGAAAAAGAACGTATCCAGATTTACGAAGGCACCATCATCGCGGTGCGCCATGGCCAAGAAGCCGGCGCCACGATGACCGTTCGCAAAGTGTCCGAGGGCATCGGCGTCGAAAAAATCTTCCCGATCCTGTCTCCGAACATCGCCAAAATAGAAATCGTCAAACAATTCATCGTCCGCCGCGCCAAACTCCACTACCTGCGCGACCCAGACTTCAAACGCAAGCTGCACGAAGTAAAAAAAGAAGTCAAAACCAAAAAATAAACCCTACCAAAAAAAATCCTGCAATCTACGCAGGATTTTTTTATTGTTTGGTGTCATTCCCGCGCATATTTAACTGTCATTCCCCCGACTTAGTCGGGGGAATCCACAATCACCCAACTACGCTCATTTTTCCCCTCTTTTCAAGGAGGGGCGAGGGGAGGTAGATTGAAGGCAGATTAAATGGTAAAAATGAACCGCCTAGACCTCACCCTACCCTCTCCTCTGCGGAAGAGAGGAAAACTAACATTGAAACTACAAAAATCGTCCCGTCCAACTCGCCTTCACCTTCTTCACCTCTTCCGGCGTGCCGACGGCCACGATCTCTCCACCCTTATTACCTCCCTCCGGACCCAAATCAATCACCCAATCACTACAGCGAATCACATCCACGTTATGTTCGATGATGACTACGCTATTACCCTTATCCACCAACTGACCCAATACTTGCAACAATCGCTTGATATCTTCAAAATGCAACCCCGTCGTCGGCTCATCTAAAATATACAACGTTTTGCTCGTGGCGTGACGCGACAATTCCAAAGACAGTTTGATACGCTGCGCCTCTCCGCCCGACAATGTCGTTGCCGGTTGGCCAAGTTCAATATAGCCCAAGCCCACATCACGTAACACGTTGAGCTTTTCACCAATCGCCGACAAATCCCGAAAAAAAGTATACGCTTCTTCCACCGTCATTTTCAAAACATCACTAATATTCTTGTTGCGATAATGAATTTCCAACGCCTCGCGATTATACCGCTTACCCTGACACTCCGCGCACTCCACATATACATCCGCCAAAAACTGCATCGGAATCCGAATATAGCCATCCCCCGAGCAGGCCTCACACCGCCCGCCACCCTTCACATTGAAGCTAAATTTGCCAGCATCGTAGCCACGCATACGCGCCTCCGGCAAAGAGGCGAACAAATCACGAATCAAATTAAAGATACCGGTATACGTCGCCGGATTACTCCGCGGTGTGCGCCCGATCGGACTTTGATCAATGCTAATCACCTTGTCGATCAGCGACAACCCCTTGATCGCTTTATGCGCTCCCG
>CAZXIF010000054.1:0-13876 GCA_964640395.1 uncultured Gammaproteobacteria bacterium
ATACTATCCATCGGCGTGTTATCACTATTTCCCAGCCACACCCCCACCACAAAATCCGGCGTATATCCCACCGTCCAACTATCATGAAATTCGCGCGACGTCCCGGTCTTCACCGCGTAATTTTTCGCCGGCAAATTTAAATTGCTCGCCAACCCAAATTGGTCAATCCCCGTCAAGCGATCACTCAAAATCCGATTCACCAATTGCACAAACGGCTCCGCCGCAATCTGACGATGTATATTGAGACTCGCTGGCAGTGCCACGTCAAATGACGGTGGGCGTAGGGCAATCACTTTTCCTCCCTTTTTAAGGGGAGGCGAGGTGGGGTCGTTTGTTATAGGGGTAGTTACCTCCCCTCGCCCCTCCTTGAAAAGAGGGGAAAAACCACCTCGTCCAAGCGGGGATTGTGAGCCACTCTGTATTAGGTGCAACGGCGCAAGCTCCCCATGATTCCCAAATATCGTAAAATAATAACTGAGCTGTAACAAATCCATCTCCAAACCACCCAATGCTATTCCCAACTGATAACTCTCCAGCGGCTGAATCGACACAAAGCTCAAACTCTTCCTTAAAAAATCATAAAATTTTTCCAAACCAATATATTCCAACACCTTCACGCTCGGCACGTTCAAACTATTGCTCAGCGCGTAATGCAAACTCACCCGCCCATGATAGGTGTAATCATAATTTTTGGGATAAAACGCCCATCCACTCCCGATTTCATACTTATATTCCTGATCATCCACCAGCGAGTAAGGCCGCAAGCCCTGTTCAAAACCTTTCAGATATAGCAATGGTTTAATCGTCGACCCAATCGGTCGCGGCGCACGCGCTAAATTGATTTGATAGCCTTTTTCATTGAGGCTCGGATCCGGACTACCGATCATCGCCAACAGTTCATTCTCCGGCAGTTTAATTACCACAATCGCCCCATTATCCACTTGCTTATCATCAAAAATGTGTAGATTTCGCTTCAGAATTTCGCGCAGTTTTTGATTCAGAGGTTGGTCAATAGTCAAGTGACACTCCGACGCGCAGGTCAATGGTAAATTATTGAGCTCAAATCCCTTCACTTGGCCCATCACTTGTTCACGAAATTTTTCTTTCCGCTCACTAATCAAAGCATCAGTCATTATCGGTAGCTCGGGCTGGTCGTTCGATTCCCCGCTTGGGCGGGGTTGGGGTGGGTTGGCTTTCCCCCTCTTTCCACGGAGGGGCGAGGGGAGGTGGTCGGCACTGGAGACAAACGACCCCACCCGGCCCTCCCCTTGAAAAGGGAGGCTCCTTAACCGCCCATTCACCCCCGTAAACGGATTGGCATTACTCGGATTTTTGATAGCAATGAGTAGACTCGTTATTTCTTCGTCCGTCAGAGCCGTCACCGACTTATCAAAATATAACTCACTCGCCAACCCAAAACCCTGCACATTATTCCCCAAAAAAATGGCGTTACCATACATATTCAAAATATCTTTTTTAGACGAGTGCAGCTCCAGACTCACCGCATACCAAACCTCCTTCAGCTTGTTGGCGAATGTCCGTTTATTTTCCTGCTGCAAAATATTTTTTACCAATTGTTGAGTGATGGTGCTCGAAGGTGGATTCTTATTGCCTCGCGCCAGCTGAAGGACTGCCCTGAAGGTGCTCACCGGATTTATTCCCAGATGATAATAAAAATAACGATCTTCCTGTTCCAATAGGCGCTTCGCCAATTCTTCAGGTATATGGTTGTCGTAACGAGCATAGTACCCGCGCTGATTGGGTTTCACCATAATCACCTGTCCATTTCGATCCAAGAGAGTGGGAGATTGTAACGCCTGGTAATTATCAGAAATAAAGTGGGCTGAACGCTCAGTTAAAAAATTAATAGCCAAAAAAACAGCGACTATAAATCCGCCTCCCAGCAGTATTTTTTTATATTTAAAAAGCATAGGGTTGCATTTTGGATCTTTTTACGCTATACTGCAGCAGATTTTACTGGGTTTTATTTAATTTGTATACAGACCGCGTTATGGAGAACGTATCGCCCTCCTCGAGACCAGACTATTATAAATTTATTGAAATTATCGGTTTCTGTTTATTTGCGGTCTATCAAATCTTGTTTTTGGCAAAAATAATCCTAAATTTCCCGGAAAATCTTAGTGTAGGCCTGTTGGCAGTCTTATTATGTATCCCGTTACTTGGCTATATCCTGGCGGATTTATTCTCCGGCATATTTCATTTTATCGGCGACACCTTTGGTTCCGAGACCATGCCTTTTTTTGGGCCCAACTTTTTCTTACCTTTTCGCCTGCATCACGTGGATGAAAAAGGTATTACCCGGCACAGCTTCTTTGAAGTGAACGGCACCAACTGTCTTGGCTCGCTTATCATTCTCGCTCCCGCTTATTATTTTATCAATATCCAGGGCTCAACGGGTAGTTTTTTCCTGGCCGCATTACTCTGGTGGTTCCTGTTATTCGTTTTTCTGACCAACCAGATCCACCGCGCGGCCCATCTGGAGAAAGTCTCTCCGTTCGTCGCTTGGTTGCAACAGAAGCGATTGATTCTCTCTCCCGAACATCACCAAGTACATCATACCGCCCCGTTTCGCACGTATTTTTGCATCACTTCCGGCTGGCTGAATCCTGTTTTAGGCAAGAGTCGGATTTTTGACACCATTGCGCGTCTCAGCCGTCAATCTCGGCTGGAGCGGCGGCGGAAATAATTGGAAAATCAAGTTAAACCAGGCTTCCCCGAAGCCTTGTTTTTTTTAAGTCAAAATGATAGAATGAAGTTCATAAAAACATAAAAACATAAAAACATTAAAGCAGTGATTGGCCCGTATGTGTTTTAATGTTTTAATGTTTTGATGTTCTAGTGTTCTTGTGTTTTAACGTTTTAATGAGCCTATGTCTTTCCTCACCAAAATCTTCGGTGATCCGAATGCCAAAGTCATCCGCGAGATCCAGCCCATCATTAATAAAATTAACACCTTCGAATCCACCCTGGTCGAACTTAGCGACAACCAATTACGCGACAAAACCATCGAATTCAAATCCCGTCTGGCCAAGGATGAAACGCTCGATGATATTCTGCCCGAAGCCTTCGCCGTCGTGCGTGAAGTCAGCAAGCGTCTCACCGGCATGCGCCACTTCGACGTGCAACTGATCGGCGGCATCGCTCTCCATCGCGGCTCCATCGCCGAAATGCACACTGGTGAAGGCAAAACGCTCACCGCCACCCTTCCTATTTATCTGAATGCTCTCGCTGGCCACGGAGTTCACCTCGTCACCGTCAACGATTATTTGGCCAAGCGTGACGCTGTGTGGATGGGTCAAATTTATGATTTTCTCGGGTTGAGTATCGGCGTGATTCAAAATCAACTCGTCTCTTTTCGATATCGGGGTCAGTCGAATCGTAAATCCCTCCTTGAGGAGGGTAGGGAGATGTTGGTCAACGCGAATACATCCCCCACGCCCCCCTCAAGGGGGGACTTGAGTGAGGGGAGTGAACCGGATCGTGAACGCGATGCCGTCGGCGCTTACAAAGTGGAATACGACTACCTCGAACCCTGCTCTCGTCAACAAGTCTACCAATGCGACATCGTCTACGGCACCAACAACGAATTTGGTTTCGATTATCTCCGCGACAACATGGTGCAAAGTTTGGAGCAGCTCTGCCAACGTACCCTCAATTTTGCTATCGTTGACGAAGTTGACTCGATTCTCATCGACGAAGCCCGCACTCCGCTCATCATCTCCGCCCCGGCCGAAGAAGCCGCCGACATGTATTACAAATTCGCCGAGCTGGTCGAACGCCTGGTAGAAAAAGACGATTATAATGTCGACGAAAAAATGCGTTCCTCCACCCTCACCGAGGGTGGTCTGAAAAAAATTGAGCAGTGGCTGGGAGTGGAAAATATCTATGCCGAAGGCGGCATCGCCATGGTCCACCATATCGAGCAGTCACTGCGCGCCAAAGCCCTCTTCAAACGCGATCGCGATTATGTCGTCGAAAATAACGAAGTCATCATCGTCGACGAATTCACCGGCCGCAAGATGCCGGGTCGTCGCTACAGCGAAGGTTTGCATCAAGCCATCGAAGCTCAAGAGCGCGTCCCGATCCAACGCGAAAGCCAGACCATGGCCACCGTCACCTTCCAAAATTATTTCCGCCTGTACAAAAAACTTTCCGGCATGACTGGTACCGCCGTCACCGAAGCTGAAGAATTCGGCAAAATTTATCATCTGGAAGTCGTCGTCATCCCCTCCAACAAACCAAAGGTTCGCCTCGACCACCCCGACCGCATTTACCGCACCGAAGACGCCAAATTCCGCGCCATCGCCAAACGTGTCAAAGAATTACAAGATGCCAATCAGCCCGTGCTTATCGGCACTATTTCTGTCGCCAAGAATGAAATGCTGTCCGTCTATTTGGAACAAGAAGGCGTGCAGTACCAAATCCTCAATGCCAAAAATCACGAACGCGAAGGCGAAATCATCGCCCAAGCCGGTCGCGGCGGAGCCGTCACGCTCGCTACCAACATGGCCGGTCGCGGCGTTGACATTATTCTCGGTGGTAATCCGCCCGAGCTGGAACAAAGTACCAAAGCCAAAACGGCCGGTGGATTATTCGTTATTGGCACCGAACGTCACGAAAGCCGCCGTATCGACAACCAGCTCCGTGGCCGCGCCGCCCGCCAAGGCGACCCCGGTAAATCACAATTTTTCCTGTCCACGGAAGACGATCTCATGCGTATTTTCGCTGGCGAACGCCTCAAACGCGCCATGATCGCCCTCAAAGTGCCCGATGACATGCCGATCGAGCAACGCGCCATCAGCCGCCTCATCGAATCCGCCCAGCGCAAGGTAGAAGGATTTCATTTTGACAGCCGTAAACATCTTCTTGAATACGACGATGTCCTCAATCGTCACCGCGAAGTCATCTATGGTCTCCGCCGGAAAATCATCCAAAGTTTTCAAACCGAAAAAGAGTCGCTCACTAAATCCCTCCTTGAGGAGGGTAGGGAGATGTTGGTCAACGCCGATACATCCCCCACGCCCCCCTCAAGGGGGGAATTAACCCTTCGCCAGCGCATTTTCGACATGATCGAAGCCGAAGTAGAACAACTCGTGTCTCTGCACACCAACGCCGAAGATCGATCCGCCTGGGATATTACCGAAATCCAACAAACCGCCGCCACCATCTTTCCCTTCACCGACGCAGAAAAAGCCAAACTCCTCGCCTTTGGCAACTGGGGCCAGGAGAAGATTGAAGCAGTGGAAGAACGCACCCGTATTATTGAATATCTGATGGAATTAGCTACACAAAAATATGATGAATTATTAGTCAAAAAATCACCCCATCCGGAAGTGCTCCTGGAGATTGAAAAACAAGTCCTCCTGCGCTCTATCGACAATCTCTGGGTGGAACACCTGGTCGCGGTCGATTATTTACGCACCGGCATTGGTCTACGCGGCTACGGTCAGCGCGATCCGCTCGTTGAATACAAAAAAGAAACTTACCGCATGTTCAACGAGCTGCTCAGTACTATCAACCAAGAAGTCGTCTTTACTATCTTCAAGATGAGCATAGGCTTCCAGCTGGCGCCCAGCGTCATGGAACGAGGTAATCTTCAATTCGCCGGCGCCGCCAAAACGATGGGAGAGATTGAAAGTCCAAAGTCCAAAGTCCAAAGTCCAAAGTCCGACGATAAGACGATTGGGCGTAACGAATCGTGCCCCTGCGGCTCTGGTAAAAAATTCAAAAAATGTGGCGCTCTAAACACCGCCGAGCACCAGCAGTTAATGCTCAAGAAATAACGTCTCTTATTTTTACCTCATTGTACATATGAGTACTAAAGAAGGTCCAAAAGATCCTAATTATGGTTTGAACGGAGTGAATCTAGATGTCAAAGTTACGTCTAAAGCTGCCACTAACCAACCGGATCACTCTGATCTTTCGCAAATAAGAATGGAAGCTGAGATAGTGCGCCTTGCGTCACGTGAAGCTGATCCAACTGGTCTTCCCGCGGTCGTGGATACGCGTACTCCAGATCAAATCGCGAGAGCCGAAGTCCAAGAATTTTTAGCGAGAGGAGAATTTGGGAACATGGTTAACTTCCAAGGAGCGGGTTTCAAAGAGCTCCTCAGAGCAGTACAAGGCTGGCCCGCCGGAAGTTTCAGGGACAAGTCCGGCAATGACGTGCTTGAAGCTACGCGCCTGAATTTAGATTATATGGCTAAATCGCCACGCCCTAGTGGAGATTTACCGCTAAACCAGTTCACCAGCGTCGGCGGCTTGCAAGAATCCGTCAGAGCGCTTCTCCTGCAAGAAGCCGCAATTAAACGATCGTATGAAAAGGCGGCCCGCCTATCTGCTGAACAAGCCACCCGGGTAGAAACGGCCGTACATGACCTTGCGTTAGTGATTGGTAATTTTAAAAAGCAAGATAAATTCAACGAAAATGAAAAACCCGGCGAGCTTGAGAAGTATATGATGGCACTCCGAAGGGTGGTAGGAGAATATAATATTGCCAAAGGGTTAAAAGAACCAGGCTTAGATGTACAGTCTGGAAAAATTCCAGAACGCACAGTGCATACGCAGATTAATTTTTCTTTAACAAAGAAAATTGAAGTCCCCGGGTTGGTCTTTGGAATTGGAACCAGAAAAAAAGACAAAGTATTCCCTTTGATACTAAAGGTTATAAGTCATGCGCCACGAGGGTACTTGAGCGTAAATTTCGATGCGGATAGGGAAGTTTTACGACAGGCTGGCATTGAAAATATTTAGACAGATTGAGTGAATCAAAAAATACCACCTGGATAGTAGTTGGTATTTTTTGAATATTCCCGAAGCAATCCCTTTCTTTCACTACTAGCGAACTACTAGAGAAAGAAAGGCAGGGGATTGTTCGGTTACCTCGCTGTGCCGATTCAGTAAAATTAGTCTTGTCCACTTGTCAAACCAACCAAAAACCGCTATCATCGTCGCAGCTTTAATTCCCTTATATTTAGACGTTTTCCGCTATGGCCCTTCGCAAACCTTTGCCGACTCGAAAAACCATAACCCGTTCACAGCTTCGTTGGCGCCTAGCCGGAATCATTTTGCTCTTCGCGCTCTGTGCCGTGGTTGCTGCTCCCACCTATGCCAACCGCGCGATTAATAAGATTAATCAGGCTACGAATCTTGGCTTGCCAATTTTTCCAGCCAAAGGCTTCAACCTCGGCCTCGATCTTCAAGGCGGTGCCCACCTGATATACGAAGCCAAAACTGACACCATTCCGGATGCCGATCGTGCCACCTCTGTTGAAGGTGTCCGTGATGTTATCGAGCGTCGCGTGCGCGGAGGCCTTGGCGTGTCTGAACCCTTGGTACAAACCACCAAAGTGGGCAGTACCTACCGCGTTATTGTAGAGCTTCCTGGTGTAACCGACGTGAACGAAGCCATCAAACGCATCGGTGAAACCCCGATTTTGGAATTTAAAGAACAAAACACCGATCAGCCACGCGCGCTAACCCCAACTGAGCAAAAAGATTTGGCCGCCTTTAATAAGGTCGCCGAACAAAAAGCCGCGAACGCGCTCCAAGCCATTAAAAAAGGCCAGTCATTTGTGACCGCCGCCGCCCAATTTTCCGAAGATACGAATACCAAGGATAAAGGTGGTGACCTCGGTTTTATTACGGCCGAAGTCTACCCCGAGCTCTACGCCTGGGCCAAAAATAAAAAGGATGGCGATGTTAGTACCGGCACCATCAAAACTGCCAGCGGCTTGAACATTGCCCGTCGTCTGGCTGCCAAACCGGGTGAAAAATCCGTCACCGCTGCGCACTTACTGTTGTGTTATAAAGGCGCGTCTCGTTGTGACAATGCGCAATACACCAAAGATGAGGCCCGCCTAAAAATTGCTGAGATCAAAAAAGAAGCTACCGCTCAGAATTTTGTTGATTTGGTTAAAAAATATTCCACCGAGCCGGGAGCCGGCGATCGCGGTGGCACGCTTGGTACGTTCAAAAAAGGCGCCATGGTACCAGCCTTTGAAGCTGCTGTTTGGGACCAAAAGATCGGCTCTATTTCTGAACCGGTTGAAACTGAATTTGGTTGGCATCTCATTTATAAAACCGGGGAAACCACCTCCGACCAATATCAAGTCGCCAACATTTTTATCAAAACTAAAACCACCGCCGACATTGTGCCGCCCACCGACCAATGGAAATCTACCGGCCTATCCGGCAAACAATTGAAACGCGCCGAAGTAACCGAAGACCAGCGCACTGGGCAAATCCAGGTAAGTTTGAATTTTGATGATGTGGGCGCCAAATTATTTGGCGAAATTACGGGCCGAAATGTTGGTAAACCTATCGCGGTATTCTTGGATGGCCAACCCATCAGCGCCCCGCTCGTAAATGAGGCCATTACTACCGGTAGCGCCGTTATTTCCGGAGGCTTTAATCTGAAGGAAGCCAAATTACTCGCCCAACGCCTCAACTCAGGCGCTTTACCGGTCCCGGTGGAGCTTATCAGTCAACAAACAGTAGACGCTACGCTCGGTGTCGATTCCCTGAACAAGAGCTTCCGGGCGGGTATTTACGGCTTGATCCTGGTCATGATTTTCATGGTTCTGTATTATCGTTTGCCGGGATTATTGGCTGTAGTATCGTTGGCCTTTTATGCCGTGCTTAGCTTGGCTTTGTTCAAACTCCTCGGCGTGACCATGACACTGTCTGGTATTGCTGGTTTTATTCTTTCTATAGGTATGGCGGTTGATGCCAACATTCTAGTTTTTGAACGCCTGAAAGAAGAATTACAAGGGGGAAAGCTGTTGCTTCCCAGTACCGAAGAATCATTTACTCGTTCCTGGCTTTCCATTCGCGATAGCCATATCACTGCCCTTATCAGTTGCGTCTATCTCATTTGGTTCGGAGCCGGTTTTATTCAGGGTTTTGCGGTGATCTTGGCTGTTGGTACCCTAATCAACTTATTCACCGCCATTAGCGTTACCCGCACGATTATGCGGTTCGTGTTTGCGCATGTAGGTGAGCGCGGCAATTCATTATTCCTAGGTTATCGAAAGCCATAAATATGCAAATTTCTTTCATTCGTTATTCCAAAGTTTGGTTAGGTATCGCTGCCATTACTACGTTAATAAGCGTAGCCATGTTGGTAACGTGGGGATTAAAACCAGGCATTGATTTTACGGGCGGATCACTGGTGGAGATTTCTTTCAGCCAAACCAGACCAGAGGTTGGTCCGGTTGAACAGAGTTTTGAGGAGTTGGGAGTCAAAGAGCACGTGGTACAGAAAACCGGTGACAAAGGTCTCATTATTCGGACGATTTTTTTGACCGAGGAGAAGCACCAGCAATTATTATCTCTGTTACGTAAAAAATTTCAAACCAAAGAGAATCTTGTCAAAGAAGATCGATTTGAAACTATCGGCGCGGCAGTAAGCTCTCAGCTTCGACGCCGCTCTACCGGAGCGATTATCCTGGTAAGTCTCAGCATTATCGCCTATTTGGCCTTTACGTTTCGCCAGATTTCGCGGCCAATTGCCAGCTGGCAATATGGAGTCATTGCCATCGTAACCTTATTGTATGTGGTAGTCATAGTCAGCGGTGTCTTTGCCGCCCTCGGGCATTTTAAAGGCGTAGAGGTAGACGTTGCCTACGTAGTGGCCATTCTGACCGTGCTCGGCTACTCCGTAAATGACAGTATCGTTGTATACGATCGTATTCGCGAGAATTTGCTGAAGAAATATATCCCTGATTTTGGAGAATTAGTGAACCGGGGTTTGAATGAAACCTTGGCTCGTTCAATTAACACGGTATTCGCCGTGTTGCTGCCGCTATTTGCCCTCTATTTCTTTGGTGGATCCACCATTCATTACTTTGCCCTAGCCCTATTATTGGGCATGGCTATCAGTACCCTGGCCTCAATTTTTTTAGCCAGCCCCCTGCTGGTCGTGATGGAGCGTTGGCAGAATAAAAAGAGCGCCTAATCGATGTAAAAAAATCTTTAACTATGTAAAATCTTGCCCACTACCGGCAAGATTTTATTTTATCGGAATAAATGGTATACTAAAGTCATTAAAGCATTAAAGCATTAAAATAGTGTGTGAGGAGAGACTATTTTTAATTCAATTCACTGTTTTCATGTTTTTATGTTCTAGTGTTTTCATGAACTATGAATGATAATTTTATCCGTCACATGGTAGCCTTTATCGCTGCCAGCATCTGTCTCATGGCCTATTTCAGCGGCTACCTATCCAGCCAATACGGCTGGTGGTGGACTGCGTTCGGCGTCTTGATCGTCTACGGGGGAGTGTACCGAATTATTGATAAATAAGGACAGGTCTGTATGCCCTGGATTTTGGAAACTCCGTTTGGTTTTAGTGTCGACTTGTCAATTTGGCAAGATATTTTGGCGTTACCGCCGGCGCAAATTGTCAGCGTCTTGTTTGCTATCGTGGGCTGGACAGTCTTGGCCCTCGTCTTTTTTTACATGGGTTCCGAACTATGGAAAGAGTTCCGCCGCAAAAAATACACGAGTAAATGGAAATATGTACTGCTAGCGATCGACGTACCGGCCTTGTTCATTCAGACCCCCAAAGCCGTAGAACAAATTTTCGCTCATTTGAGTGGCGCCAAAACTACTCCCAACGTCGGTCAAAAATACTGGCTGGGTAAAAAACAGAAATCATTCAGCTTTGAAATCATCAGTATCGAAGGCTACATCCAATTTCTAGTCCGCACCGAATCAGAGTTTAGAGATCTGATCGAAGCCGCCATTTACGCCCAGTATACCGAAGCCGAAATTACCGAGGTGGAAGATTATGTCGATAGTATTCCCGGTCATTTTCCCCATGCCGAGTACGATATGCACGCCGTCGAATTTTCTCTGCATGAACCCGATGCCTACCCTTTGCGTACCTACCCCAGCTTTGAGTATAACTTGAGCAAAGACGCCGTCTTTAGCGACCCCATGGCCGCGATTTTAGAAAATTTTAGCCGGGTTGGCCATGGAGAAAATATCTGGCTGCAAATGATTATTGAGCCAACCAATAATAAATGGAAAGAGAAGGGTATTGAGCTGGTCAAAGAAATAATCGCCAACGGTGGCGCGTCCCATGGTGGTGGTCACGGCGGTCATGGTGGCGGTGGAGGATTCCTATCTGGTTTTATGTATACGTTGCTCGGCATACCGCATTGGCTTCTCAAAGAATTACTCAACGCGTGGAACGCGACTGAAACAGACAGCCATGATAGTCACGCTGAGGAGGTTAAGCCCGGAAAGATGCAGGATTTAAGCCCCGGCTTCAAGACAACAGTAGAAGCCATTGAACTAAAAATTGCAAAAACCGGTTTTAAATCCAAGATAAGAGTGCTCTACGCGGCTCGCCACGAAGTATTTAATCCGGGACCAGCTATCGACGGTTTGATTGGCGCCCTGAGTCAGTTTAACGTCCTTAGCAGCAACGCGCTCGTGCCCCACCACATCACCGAGGCCTATTACGCTTTCAAAAAGTGGCGTCTGAATTATCACAAACACCATTTTATGCACGCCTACAAAAAGCGCAAGTTAAAAGCCCTGGGCAACCCCTATATTTTAAACATCGAAGAATTAGCCACCCTTTGGCACTTCCCATTGCCGTTCGTGAAAACACCGCTGCTCCAAAAAGCCGGAGCCAAACGCGCCGAACCGCCCAACGAACTGCCTGTCGAACTCAGCGAAGGCGCGCTCAAGCGCAAATTATCAGCCGTTACCGTGGAGCCACTTATCCCGCCCGTGGCCGATCAGACTCCAGAAGATTTGCCGTATGGGTGATACCAACGATACACGATACACGTATTACGATACACGATTTGTATCGTTTTCCATGTATCTTGTATTTTGTCACTCACTCCCATTCGATCGTCCCCGGCGGCTTATTCGTCACATCATAAAATATAAAATCCACCGCCTTCAGTCGACCAATGGCCCGCAGTATTTTTTTCAGTATCGGTTCTGGAATTTTGGCAAATGATGCCGTCATCACTTCCTCCGATTGAAATGGTCGGAGCACTACGGATTCTTTGTGTCGATAGCCAAAAGGAACGAGCACGACCGGCAATTGCCAGATATGCTTGCAAGATTTGGCCGGTAGCACATAACTATGCACAATCTGGTCAATTTTTTGCAGCAGCTGAATCCGTTTTTTAGTGAGCGTGGCGCGGTACATGCGCGCAGTGAGCAATTTTTTTTCATCTCCCTGCATGGTCAGTATCACTCGATTTATTTCCCGATGTCGATTCGTAATTCCCGGAGCTAGTCGCTCAATATCTCGCCAAATATTTCTCCTGCCCACCGCTGTGTTCGCCACTATCACTGCCGGATGCGCGTAAGAGCGTTCGTCCCCCTGCACCCCGACAGATTTTATGGGCAGGCAATAGATTGAACCGGTGCCAAAAGTGTCATTCCCGCGCGGCAGCGGGAATCCATCACCTTTAATAAGTGTGGCTCGCTCTGGTGACCCTGCGGAGCACAAAATACGAATCCCCAAACCCGGCCCGGGAAAGGGGTGCCGCTCAATCAGCGCGGTCGGGAGCTTCAATCGTCGCCCGATAGCCCGCACTTCATCTTTGTACAATTCTTTGAGTGGTTCAATAATTTTCCCCTCCGCGATCATCCGCTGGATACGCGGCACGCGATTGTGATGAGTCTTAATGACGACCGCGTTTTTAGTTCCTCCCGACTCGATCGTGTCGGGATAAATAGTCCCTTGGCCGACCAGCCATTCTCTAGCATCCATTTTCTTCTCTTTCATGATCCGGTCCACAATATCGAGGAACGTATCGCCGATAATTTTCCGTTTAGTTTCTGGTTCAATCACGTTTTTTAAACGGTTCAAAAATTCTTTTTTCGCCTGATAAATGTGTAAATTGGTAAAACCGGCTTGCTTTAAGGAGGTGGTAATTTTTTTAGTTTCATCAAGTCGCATGAGGCCGCTGTCAACATGGAGCCCATACACCCGGTCTGTGCCGAGCACTTTTTCCAGCAGCGCGAAACACACGGTCGAGTCCACGCCGCCGCTCACCAGCAGAAATACTTTCTTAGTGCCCGCCGCTTGTCGAATTTCCTCGACCACGGTTTTAAATTGGGCCGCCTGGTTCCAATTTTTTTTCGCCCGGCAAATCTCGAAAATAAAATTGCTCAACATTTTCCGGCCATGGCTCGAATGGTACACTTCCGGATGGAATTGAAAGCCATAAAATTGCTTATTCGGTTCATGCATGGCAGCAATCGCTGCGCCGCCACTACTGCCGATTTGTTGCCAGCCCGGCGGAATTTCTTCTACATGGTCCCCATGGCTCATCCAGACCGTCGTTTCTTTGGGGATATTTTTAAAAATATCAGAATCATGGACAGTCAATTGAGCCTGCCCATATTCCCGCGCTTTTCCTGCCCCCACCATACCGCCAAAATGCTGCGCGAGGAGTTGGTGTCCATAGCACAAGCCGAGGATCGGGATACCCAGGGTAAAAAGATCAGGGTCATAGGGCAGGGTCTTTTCACTAACTACGCTTTTTGGCCCGCCCGATAGGATAACACCCCAGGCATTTTTGAGTTTTTTAGACGACACGTCAGTCGGGTAAATATGTGAAATTACGCCCAATTCTCGAATCCGTCGGGCAATTAGGTGCGTGTATTGGGAGCCAAAGTCGAGGATGGCGATTCCGTTGGCAGATATTTGCATACTTGAACTACAAAATTAGAATTGCTATAGTATAGCATATACATACTTAGAACCTGCATGATTTAACTTCGAACTACCCACAATAGCGCCGCAATCATCGCTCTTTAACAACCTATAGTATTTGCGCGAAAACCGTCCATAATGTACGCTTTCTGCGTATGG
>CAZXIF010000055.1:0-11562 GCA_964640395.1 uncultured Gammaproteobacteria bacterium
AAAAGGGATGCCCTATGCCACCGCCTCTCACGACGCCGTGCTTATTTTTGATGTCCTGGAGCACGTTCCGGATCCACTAACTCTTTTAAAAGAAGCCTATCGCGTACTCAAACCAGGGGGATTACTATATGCCTTTGTACCCTGCGAAGGCGATTATCTTTCTTTATGGTATTGGCTGGAAAAAATAGGTCTAAAAAATAATCTCACCAAAAAATACGCCGGTCATATTCAATACTTTTCCCGCGCTTCGCTTGGCAAAATGGTGTCCAAGGCTGGTTTCAAAATAAGTAAAATTCATTATGGTGAACACTGGTTAGGTCAGTTATTGGGAGTAGTTAGTTTCAACATGATGCATCACGCCGCCCAAAAACAAAAAATAGAACAACTAAATAACGAAGCTTATTTTGCTGAACTAGAAGAGGGGAGTAGCGGGCTATTTTTAAGACTAATAAAAAATATAGTAAATACGTTAATAAATGCGGAATCTCGCTTGCTGTCACATATTCCTTCTCCTAACGTCCACTTGGTCACTGTGAAAAAATAGTTTCAACCGTATTCACAGCACCGAGCGGTGAGGGAAAAGAATTTTTATAAATATGGGCAGAAATCTTAAGGATTTACTGTCTTTTTTGTTTTGTATTAGCCAAAAATACGCCACGCCACAATTTAAGGATCCACACCACAACACCCTTGACAAATGCCCATTTTTGTTTTAAGATTTGATGTTTTGCTCTTTAAAATTAAACCTTTTCTTCCTTTTTTTAGAGTCCTCTAAACATAGTGAGAGCTTTAAATAAAGGAAAGAAAAGCGAAATCAATCCTGATCACGCGCTTCCTGCCTTCCGGAAAGGAGAATTTTCATGACAAAAATAGGCTTCCTTCCCCTTTTGTGCTGCCTGACGGGCTGTTTGATAGAAGGTGACGAGCTGGTTCTTCCGGTCTCGTCTCCCAACTGCGCCACAACCTCAGTGAGTGCCCTGAGGCAGGGCATCCTAAGCCGCGATGGCAGCCAAGCCCCTATCGCTCCCGAAGGGGAATTCTTGGAAATAGCTTTGATCAACGGCCGCTGTACTGCGGTCCTGATCGGAGAAAGTAGAGCACTGACCGCGGCACACTGCCTGTGCGAAGACGACAAAGACCCCAACACTTGCGCCTCGACCACCGAGGTGGCAGTGCGGGTGAAGGGGGGTTGGGCAAGTGCCCCTGGCCAGGTCTTTATTCACCCCGAGCTGCGTTATGATTACCAGGTTGATTTGGGAATATACCTGATCCGCGCCGACCTGGCGGTGATCGTGCTCGATAGGCCGTTTCCTGGTAGCGCATTCCTAGCACTCCGCCAAGACGAAGCAGCGGTTTGCGACCGCGGCATCATGGCGGGCTTTGCGCCGCTGAACCTGGCGCAACTGCGCATCGCCCCAAACTATGTGGTGCAAAGGAGGGGTGAGTCCTTCTTCGTCAGCGGAGATGCGGCTGGGGAAGGCGGCGATAGCGGGGGTCCGTACATGACCAACAACAACGGGCGACAGGAATTGGCTGGCATCCTGAGCCAGGGGTTCAGGAGGACCGTTGGAGCGCTATATGTCGATACCAGCCACTATCGACAGTGGATCCTCGAGCCCAAAAAATAGCCTGGTTCTCTGGCCAAGCCAGACACCACTTTTGGGTGGCGCATACGGCGAATGGCCGCGTAGTCATGGACCCGACCTCGTCCCTCTCACTACGTATCCGCTCAAAAGTTTTGAGACGATACGTAGAGGGATCGAGTAGTTGGCAAAAACTTTAAAACAGTCTTTCATCCGAAGGGCTGTTTTTAGTTTATAATTGGTTGCAACAGATAAAATGTTGTAACATTTTACGGTGGCACTTGACTACCCTGATAAGTGGGGTACAATAGAGTCTGTGTTAAAATAATATTTTTCCAACTGTATGCCAGAACAACCATCTTTTTTTGATAACTTAGAACCAAAAAGCGCCATGATCGTCGGTGTGGTCTCCGGATTTTTGGTAATTTGCACGGTAGGTTTCCTCGCTATGCTCGGCCTGCTGTGGCACGGTGTACTTAGTTTTTCTGGCGTCTCTGGCAGCGGTAAACTCGCCTATGTAGTGCCCCCGCCGACTGCCGCCGAGTTAGCTGCCGTACAGCCACCAGCCGCCAACATCCCCAAAAGCGATCGTCCTAAAGTAGAGTTATTCGTGATGTCCTATTGTCCCTACGGTTTACAAATGCAAAAAGGTTTGATCCCAGCCCAGGAAGCCTTAAAAAACAAGGCCGACATCGACGTAAAATTTGTCCACTATGCCATGCACGGACTGAAAGAAGTAGAAGAAAACAGCCGCCAGCATTGCCTGGAGAGCGAACAGCCCAAGGTGTATCCGGAATATGTAAAATGTTTCACTACCGGAGGCAATTCCGAACCTTGCTTAGCCAGCGCTAAAGTAAATACTTCCAAACTCAAAACTTGTATCGATCGTACCGACAAGCAATTTGGCGTCATGGCGCAGTATAATGATCAAAGCAAATGGCTCTCCGGACAATTCCCTATCTACCCGGTTGATAAGGCACTCAGCGAAAAATATGGCGTCCAAGGTTCGCCCACCCTCGTCATCAATGGCACAGTTGTTGACAGCGCTCGTAGCCCCGAAGCCATCAAACAAAGCATCTGCGCTGCCTTTAATAATCCGCCAGCGGAATGTCAGAAAACGTTAGCTACGGTTGCCTTCGTGCCTGGTTTTGGCGTGGGCACAGACACTGCCGGTGGTGGGGGATCAGCTACGCCTGGTTGTGGAACTTAATTGACTACTAAAACTAACTCTATGGGTAAATTCAACAAAGGCTTAGTCCTCGGCGGTTTATTAGGCGCCGCCCTTGTGTGGCTCAATGCTACTCCCAAAGGCAAAGAATTGCGGGCTAAAATAAAACTTCATCTCGACCCGCTCTACGCCGAATTAAAACAAAGCATTAGCCAACTCGAAGGGCCAACTCGCGAAATGTACGACGCGCTCGTTGAGCGTGCCGTCGAAGAATACGCCGCCAAGCGCGAACTAGCCCTTGACGTCAAGACCATGCTCGTCCGAGAATTACGCAAACGCTGGAGCGGACTGGAAAAAGAGTTGAAAAAAGACCTGAGTGAATAAGGTTTTTTAAGCTAAAAAATCGTTCTTTTGGGCAATCCTAAGAACGATTTTTTTAACGGTTTTTTTATTGACATTTTTCTCACTTTATGATAGAAAAAAGTGTTACAATTAACAGGTAATTCAAATAACTCTTATTTTATGCTAGATACAGTCAAAAATGGCGTCTTCTTATCGGCTTTAGCCCTGGCCGCGAGTCTATTTTTAATGACCCCTTCACAGGCCGCTAGCCCCTACAATACGGTCACCGTTACCGCTCGCTACTATGCCGAGATAAACGATGATTTTGAAGTTGGCACCATCACCCTAATTACCAACGGTGGTAGCTCCGGTGGTGGCAACACCGCTGGCTATGATTTTTTAAACAATCAACGCACCAACGTATCGGCTGGCGCCGTCTATATCGGGGCGCCTGACGATGGACGTATTTTATGGTATGGCAACAACATCGGTCAGGGTGGCGTAGTGCGTCTCGCCAAACTCCAAAGTATTATCCCCAGCTACTCTCCCACCGTGTATAATCGTCTCGGTGTACCAATCGTCAAAGATGGAGTCTACGCCGTATACGATCAAAAGAACGACCTTTATATCAAACTTCGAGTTCTCAGCGTCGCCACTACCCCAGCCAATCAAGGCGGCGGCACTGGCACCAATCCTTCTCTAGGCGTTCCTTCAATTACCCAACCTACCAATAACCAAACCTTTACCAACTATCCTCGCCTGGTAGTCCTGCAATGGAATGCAGTTGCAAATGCGCAAAGTTACGAAATCCAAGTTGATTGCCGCTTTTGTCGCAGTACCGATGGCTGGCAGCAAGTTGGTACCTACACAAGCAATCAGACCACTTTTACCCCTCCTTCCTTACCCATCGATACCGAATATCGCTGGCATATCCGCGCGCTCGACAGCTCTTTGCGCAGCAGTAACTGGTCGGATTATAACTACTTCAACTTCTATACTATTTTCCCGGTACTCACTACGCCGACCTTTACCACACCTACGTCAGGCGCTGTGTACACGAATTTTCCCCGCAGCTTGAACGTTCAATGGGCGGCTACAAATGATGCCCGATCCTATGTGTTGGAAGTTTCATGCTCTACGTGTAGTGGCGGAAATTCGCCGATAGTTAATTATTATTTTCCGGCCGCAGGCGCGACCAGTTTTCCCCTCACCCTAACCGATGACGAAAACCACCGTATTCGTATTCAAAGTGTAGATCAGCACAATAATCACAGTCGTTGGTCCGAATATGTCAATTTCCGCTTCAACACCTCCACTAGTGGCGGAAATCAGAGCGATATCACCACTGCTCCGGGTATCTCTATTCCAAACGGAACGATCACGGTTCCGAGTGACTACACCAGCCTTAATATCGCCTGGAATACCATCCCCAACGCTCAAAACTATCGAGTCGAAGTCACCTGTGAAACCTGTTCCAATACCACCCCTTGGTTTCATACGTATGATACGGGTAATGGCGTAATCCACTACATTCTACCATTATCCGATGCTCCAGTTGGCAATCATCGCTACCGCATCGTAGTGAAAGGACTCAAATTGCCGAACGTCGGCCCATACTCCGCCCCGGTATTTTTTAACTTCAATAAATTAAACCCCGGCCCAACTCCACTCTCAACGCCGACCAATCTTACCTACACTCTAGATTACCCTGGCCGAGCAGCCGATGTTTCTTGGAACACGGTAACCGGCGCGACCAATTATTTAGTAGAAGTAAACTGCAATTCGTGTGGTTCAAACTATGGTTGGAACCGCTACCTCAGCATCTATAGCGACAACGGATCCCGCACCATCCGATTCCGTATTCCAGAAAATAAAACCTATCAAGTCCGCGTCCGCGCCGGCAACAGCAGCCAAACCAGTCCGTGGTCAGAATATCTAACTTTTACTGCCAGCGCTCCGACCGTTGATCCGTTTATCTTGGCGACTCCAACTATTACCTCTCCCACCCTCGATCAAAATTATACCGACGCCTCCCGCGCCGTCACCTTTCGCTGGAACAGTGTAAATGCCGCCGATGAATATCAAATTCAAGTTAGTTGTGATGGCTGTAACAATACCGCAGGTTGGAGAGACCTGCTTACCAAAACCGTAACTACAAATTTTTATGACACCTCTTTTATAGAGTATCGTGACTACACCGTCCGAGTCCGCGCTTACAATCGCGCTGTGAATGTATACAGCGCCTGGTCGCCAGCCACTTCATTTAGAATCATGTTTCAGACTAGAACCGTTCCGCGCCTGCTTACCCCGATTTTCAATCAATCACTCACCAATTTCCCGCGCCGTGTCACTCCCACTTGGACCAAAATTGACAACGCTCGACGCTACATCGTAGAAATTGACTGCGACTATTGCAGTGGCTACACCAAGTGGTCTGGGCAACCTTACCGCTACGTCAGCCAGGATTACGCCACCTCTGTCGACGGCATCATCCTCCCCGGTGACAACGAATACCGCGTCCGCGTCCGCGCCGTTGACCAAAATGGTCTCGAAGGCCCCTGGTCAGAAAATTCCCTTTTCAGCTTCCGCACCTAGTCAGAAAATAAAATAATAAAAAATCACCGCCCATAAGAGGTGGTGATTTTTTATTATTGCTAATGTTTCACCTGACTATAAATATGTCCAGCCAACTTCACAATCACCATCACACACAACGTCACCAACAGCCAAATATCCAACTTCTGATGTTCCAGAGTCTGTTTAATTATCCCAACCAAGAGAACCGCAATCCCTGCTAGGAAAGCGAACCTCCCGGCTACGTTACTATGCCATGCCTCACGCTCATCCGCCGCCTGCTCATACCAGACAAAACCAGCCAAAGCTACAAAAACAATAATAATAACTAAGGCCAGCGGCATCACCGCCATCGGAGGCATATAGCCAAACGGCTCTACAAATAGTCCGAGCAACAATAGCAAAATCAAAGACGCGCTGATTTCTTTGGCAAAAGAGTTATTTTTCATAGGTAATAATAAAAATATCATTTACCGACAACGGTTTCTTATCCTCCGACGCGCCGGAAAAAAACTGGCTTATTTTCAAGGCTAAACTGACCGAAGGGGTATAATTACCCTTTTCGATAGCAATAATAGTCTGGCGTGTCACGCCTACCCCTTTACCCAACTCTTCTTGGGTCAGGTTCGCCTTGGTACGCAACTCATTGACTCGATTGTGGAGAGCTTCAATCATAGAATGTCATGAATATAACAAGGAAGTAGGGGAATGTCAATTTGGTCAGCCACGCTTGACACCAATCATTTTTAATGTTATATTTAGCTGTTTTAATCTTTTATCCCGATTTAATCGGGATAAGACTCGAACTTCTTATTTAGTGTCATACTAGTGACCGTGAAGAATCGGGTCACTATATATTTCGTATGACACCAGACAAATTATCGGTGCCAGGCACCTTCGCGGAGCTTGGTATCGCGCCCAAACTATTGGCTGTTTTAGACGCGGCTGGCTACACCACGCCTACGCCTATTCAACACCAAGCTATCCCGGTTGCTTTAGCCGGCAAAGACGTCGTCGGCATCGCCCAAACCGGCACCGGCAAAACCCTGGCCTTTGGTCTACCTATGATCCAGCGCCTGGCCACCGTAAAAGGTCAAGGCTTAATTATGTTGCCTACCCGCGAGCTAGCGCTCCAAGTTGATGACATCCTCCAGAAAGTTGGCCGCGCGATCGGCCTACGTACTGCCGTGCTTATCGGTGGCGCCCCCATGCCCCGCCAAATTCAAGCTCTGCGCAACGGAGCCCATGTTATCATCGCCACTCCTGGCCGTTTAGTCGATTACCTGGAACAAAAAATTCTGCGCCTGGATCAAGTCACCACCGTCGTACTCGACGAAGCCGACCGCATGTTTGATATTGGTTTTGCCCCACAGATCAAACGAATCCTCAAACTAATTTCCACCAATCGTCAAACCATGCTTTTTTCCGCCACCATGCCGCCAGCTATTGCCGCCATGGCCGCGGAATTTATGAAGCTGCCCCTGCGTATCGAAGTCGCCCCCGCGGGCACCTCGGCCGCGAAAGTGGAACAAGAAATTTTCATGGTTCCGAAAGAACTCAAGCTCCAGCTACTTGATAAAATACTGCTGGAATACAAAGGCAGTATCCTTATCTTTTCCCGCACCAAATTCGGCGCCAAACGCATCGCCGCCGCCATCCGTCACTTTGGTCATCAATCCAGCGAAATCCATTCCAATCGTTCCCTCGGACAACGCAAAGAAGCATTGGCCGGTTTTAAATCCGGCAAATACCGCGTGCTCGTAGCCACCGATATTGCCGCCCGCGGCATCGATGTCACCGGCATCGAATTGGTAATAAACTTTGACCTTCCCGACAACTCCGAAGATTACGTCCACCGCATCGGCCGTACCGGTCGAGCCGGTATGTCTGGCAAAGCCATTTCCTTCGCTTCGCCCGATCAACGCAACGACATCCGCGATATCGAACGCCTGATTCGCAAAGTCATCCCCATGAAGGCTCTCCCGATTCTGCCACCCGCCCGCAAGCTGCCGCCCCCACCCCCACGCGATTTCAATTCCGGCGGCTTCAACCGCTCCAGTCGTCCCGGCCAATTCCAGGGCCAATCCCGCTCCGGCGGACAACGCAACTCCAATCCTCGCTCCGGCGGACAAAGCTCCCGTTCCGGAGGTCAAAGTCGCGGCGGTTTCCGTTCCCGATACTAAAAATTCCTAATTTTTGCTATGATAGGTTCGTTCTTAAATCAGCGTAATCAGGTCAATATGAAAAAAATATTCCAACTTGCGTCATCACCAAAAAATCCGTATCATACTCCTCTATGCAAGTTCCCCACCGCAAACCCGGTCAGTTCACTCATCTCAAGCCTGATCCGCTTCTAACCGAAGCCAAATTTAACGAACTAAAAAAGGATTTACTCCACCTCAAAGACGTTAGCCGACCCTTGGCCGCCTCCGAAGTCCGCCGCCTGGCCGAACTAGGGGACTTTTCCGAAAATGTCGAATACCAGCTGGCCAAAGGCCGCTTACGTGGCATTAACAATCGTATTACGACCATCGAAGCCCATTTAAATACCGCTCAAATTATTCCCGAACGTCAACAAACGGACACTCTACAAATCGGCCACACCGTAACCGTCACAACCAACGATCAGACCAAGGTGTACAAAATTCTCGGCTCCTCCGAAACCGATCCCCAAAAAGGTATTATTTCCCATACCTCACCAGTTGGCGCCGCCCTCCTTGGTCACCAAGTAGGGGATACGGTTAAAATAAAAATAGCCAATAATGAAGTTGGTTATAAAATAATTAAAATTGAGTAACCGGTAGTTTGAATGTTATTAATCCGCAACATCTTTGTGAAAAATTTTTCGCTCCTTTTAATTGATCTCGTACCGCAAGGTTACGTTAACCACCACATCCTGTGAACCAGGCTCGATAGTTGGCGCTGGAGCAGCTTCTGCCATTATTTTGGCATCCATCAGGCCAAATGATTCATAGCGCGGGATAGGTGATTGGCTTCCTTCGTCGATAGACAGTAGTCGACCCAAAGTAAATCCTCCCGCCTTCGCGATTGACTCGGCTTTAATTTTGGCCTCTTCAAAAGCCTCAGCGCGCGCTTCGTTCTGAACTTTTTTTGGATCATCAATGGCAAAGCGCAAGTCTGAAACCGTATTCACACCCTGGGTGGCAATCCCCGACATAATATCACCAATTTTGTTAAAATCACGCACCTTAACATTCACCATTTGGTTAATGGTATACCCAACAATTTTTGATGGTGGACAAACTCCATTTTGACAACCGCTATATTCTGTTCGTGGTTGCAAGCTGTACTGCTCTGTCTTGATATCCTTATCAGCGACTCCATTTTTCTTCAAAAAATCAAGCGCCGCGTTCATCTTCTTGGTATTATTGGTTTGCAAATCCGCAATTTTCGTGCCTCCCTCAGTAATAACCCCAAAGTTAAATTGCGCCACATCAGGCACAGCTATCACCTTGCCTTCACCGGTAGCCGAAAAACTCCGAAACGATGCCGGCTGGATCGACGCGCCGTAGGTGTTAACATATTTATTTAAAATCCCCACCGTTAACAGGATAGAGATGATCCCCACCAATCCCAACATGTTTTTCATGGTAGTTCCCATAGTAGTGTATGTTAGTTAAGTTAATTTTAAAGTGATTATTTTCATGCTACTATCATACTCTTTACAGCAGTTTTGGCCAACCTTTCAGGTAACAATGCGCCATACTTAATAAATAATATTCAACCAAAAAAATTGCCGGCCTAATAAGTCGGTAATTTTTTTAAATTTAGCATTGCTACTGTTAGCTTACTTTTTCTTAGCCTTAGATTTCTTGGCCGTAGTTTTTGGCTTGCTGGCGGTTTTTATATCTTTTTTGAGATTCATAATAGCCGGTTCTGCCAGTGCCATCGCTTTATCCTCGGCTTTGTCCTCCGGAGTCGCCGTTAATAGCGAGAGGATCTTATCCAATTTTGCATTCAATGAATCAAATTGGGCTTTAGAAACAGTCGTGCCAGAAGAGCTGGCATTGCCACCCGTGTTATGGCCAAAATGTCCCCCTGCCAAGCTCTTCGGAGCGAAGCGCTGGTTTCCACCACCCTGTCCAGGAGCCGCTTGGCCCTTGAAGCAGTTACGGCAAAAAACCGGTCGCTCACCCGTGGGCTTAAACGGTATTTCACACGCCTGACCGCATTGGCTGCACGTTGCCGGATGCATCTGACGAGGAATGTCGCTACGACCCTCAAATCTGCGCGGACCACCAAAGCCGCCCCCGCCAAAACTCTTGCCATTGCGACCCTTATCAAATTTATTAAAACCACCCATATTACGTTTGTTAATTAATAAAGCAACGATGAACCACACCCTAGCACACTACCCTACAAAAATCAATGGTAAGAGCGTTTACGCCTTACCAAACACACTCTTCTATACAGTATCACACTCTTTGCTGACTCAAGCATCAAGGCGCAGAAGCCACAAGAGTAGGCTTAGTGTCGGAGGTGTCTTCGGCTCTCCATTCTTTCTGTTTCTCAGCCAAGAATCGCGCCAACATCGGGGCTACCGCAGTGTTGTGATCCTTGCCGTCAGGAGCCGGGAGAAGCTCTACCTGATCTTTCTGACCTTTAGGTATGCCTTTTGCAAGCTCGCTAAATCGGGTGGCGTAGCCGCCTGGAGTGTGCGCTCCAGACAGTTTGTGTTCTGGCGAATTAGCTAACCAAGTTTGGTAGCCCGATTTTCCGTCTTTAATTTTTTTCAGGTCATAACTGTGGAGCGTGTCAAAGATAATTACGTCGTTTAGATGTTTATCGACGCCACTTTTAGAGAGGTGTTTATTGGCTCTGCTACTAGACAGGATAGTCTCGGCGCCACTGCCACCGCCACTATGAGCAACCAAAACTACCCTACCGAGCTCTGTGCTGTTGATTAATTCACCGGTGGGATCATTTTTGAGTTTTGACAACACATCTGCCAGCAAATTTTTCAAACCATCTTGTTCTAGGAGTTTCCCCCAGTCAGAACGTCGCACGTTTTTCAACCCAACCGGCATTATCACTATTGCCGGCAGGCCGGAACTCATGACTGCTTCAGGTATCCCATATTTTTTAATCTTGTAACCATCATCATTAAAGCCATGCATGTAAACCAGGACGTTTGCATCTCCTTTCGGGAGGCCTTTTGGGACAAACACATACACACCACCAGTAGTGAACTTTGTCTCAATAAATATCCACCGACCGATCTTCTCAAGATTTATTTCTAATTTTTCCATTCTGTATGGCTCTTCCCCCTTTCCTTCTGAGTCTGGCTCTGTATCAGCAAGTTTGCGTGCATCCTGCACAGTATTTTTCTCGAGCATCTCTTGAACCGGGCGCGGTGTCGAGGACTCGGGTGGAGGGACAGTACCACCAAGCGTGGCTAGGAGGCGAATCGTCGCTGCGGCTTCCCTCAAGCCTTTTGAGCTAAATATAGATGATGAACGGTTTTTTTTGTTGGGATTAAAATTTGCAGCTTCAGTACGAGGACCTGATTCATTATTCATAGAAAAAAATGATAAATGGTTAAGCGTAAAAAAAGTTAAGTTTAAATACAGAAATCATTATCTTTTACCGAGTCCTGGGCCGCCTCCAGACATCATCGAGCGCAACCCGGCTCTTTCTTTCACCAGGAAATATCATACAGCGTTATTAAGTCTATTTTTTATACTTTCCTTTATACCACAAAATAGTTTTACTCGGGAAGACCCGTAAGACCAAATTTGAGAGGCGTGCCTGCCCGTCCGAAGCTTTAGCGTAGGCGGGGGACGATTTGCTTAACTTTGGATCGTTATCGTCGGCCATGATCAATTTTATTCCTGTTTGTTTTGATTCGGGTACCATAAAATTACTTAGTTGATA
>CAZXIF010000056.1:0-4391 GCA_964640395.1 uncultured Gammaproteobacteria bacterium
TAGAGGGTAAACACTATACGACTACGCTCATGGCGATTGCCCGAAAATTTCTTAAATACCTGTTTGCCTTTTATTGGAGTAAGACTATTTATCCACAACCAACCCTTGACGCGGTATAACGGGACTTCATAAGGGGAGGGAGTGACATGTTATAAACTAACTACTCGTTATGCACATCCCCATGTGGTCGCTCTACGCCCGCGAAGTAAAACGCTTCCAAAAAATTTGGCTCGACACCGTCTTTACTCCCATTGTTTCCGGCGGTTTATATTTAGCCGTGTTTGGTATTGTCGCGCTCGGCCAAAACATCGAAGGCATACCGTATCTTGCCTTTGTTTATATTGGCCTCTTAACCATGATGGTTATTAACAGCAGTTTTTCCAATCCAGCCTTTGCCCTGATTATTTCTAAAAACGTGGGCAACATTATTGACCTGCAATTGGCTCCGATCCCGCCGTGGCGGATTGGTCTTGCCTACGCGCTGGCTGCTTTTACCCGTGGTATCGTTACCGTGGTTATCGCGCTCTTGGCCACGATGTGGTTTGTGCCGGGGCTGACGCTGGTCCATCCCATACTGTGTATCATTGCCATTGTTCTGACCGGCATTGAGTTTGGTATGCTCGGCGTCGCCTTTGGATTTCTCGCCAAAAATTTTGAAGCCCTCACCTTCATGACCACCTTTATTATGCAGCCCATGATTTTTTTAGCCGGTGTATTTTATCCTATTTCCACTCTTCCTCACCCTTGGTCTACGGTTAGTTTGTTCAATCCCATTCATCATAATATCAATCTGATTCGGTATGCTACCCTTGGCTACACCGATGTCTCGCCCACTATTTCTTGGGTCGTGGTAGTAGGCGTGTCGGCAGCCTTATTTTTGCTCATGCACCTTATTACCAAGCGGAGCATTCGAAGTTAGCGATAAATATCAGCAGTATCTTGACACTGTAATACAGATGTATTACAATATAAACACGATTGTTTTTAAACTACCATTAGTATGCGTCAAGTATTGAGCCTATCTTTACCAGCTACTGAAGTGCGACAAATAAAAAGCCTAGCCGAGAAACGAGGCTACCCCTCAGTTAGCTCTTATGTAAAATATTTATTTCAGTCAGATAAAGATTTAATCTCCGAAACAGAATTGTTAAAATCAGTACGCGCGGCCCGCAAAGAATATCGTCAGAGCCGATCAATAAAGGCCAAATCCCTGGCTGATTTGGTATGATGGTTACCCAGATTTTTTATGCTACCAAATTTGTTAAAGAACTGCGTAAATTACCGAGCGACATCATAAAATTAGCTATTAAAAAAGAGCAAATTTTTAAAGCCAACCCATTGCATCCGTCACTACGTATTCATCCACTCCAAGGTAAGCTAAAAGGCCTGTGGTCAATTTCCCTCACTACCAGCTACCGAATTATATTTGAACGTCAACCAAACGCCGACATTCTTTTCATTTCTATTGGCAAGCACGATATTTATAAAAATTTATAAAGTTTTGGGAATGAATTTCCCTGTCGCTCGCTCCCCCAGTAGCGAGCGACAGGTGAAACTGGTCTGTGCCAGCCTAGATCTGGCGGCTACCGAGCTTCTGTCGGTAGATGCCGAACCAAAAATTGGGCGCGCACGGGGCGTGAGTGGTGCCGCCCGCATGACGAAGAATATCGCCGGGCCTGAGGACCACTACCGCTCCATCGTCAGACACATCATGCAGCTCGCCGGCGAACGTCAATATCAACTCGCCTTCATTGTCCGAGTCGCCCAGATGCTCGTGCGGCGGTGCGCTGGCCTTCTCGATGGCGGCCAGTACCAGGAAGTCACCGTTGGAGGTCGTTCCATTCAGCTTTACGAAGGCGAGCGCGCCTCCATCGGCAGTCTTGAACGGCTTCCAGGCCAGCTTTGGTAGCGCGGCCATTGCATCAGCTACCGAACCAATCTCATTCGCAATCCGCGGGTCCAGCATTGTGGCTCTCCTTGTTCCTTAGCGCCGTCCATTTGGCGCAACTTTCTTCACCCTAACAAAGAGAGAGAGAAACGTAAAGGAAAAAACAACCTCCTTGACTTTTTTTACACTTACGTTTTTTTACGCTAGTATATTTTCATAACCTTTTTTATCCTTATTTTCACCTATGAACCCGTTCTCCCCTGAAACCCAGCCCACTCCTCCGGTGGAAAAAGTGCCGAGCCTCCCCAGCCTTCCAAGCCTCAAAGATCGTTGGGCAAGACTGTCAAAAAAATCAGTGGTCCTTGGAGCGGCGGCAGGTTTAATTATTTTGGGCAGTCTCATTTGGTGGCTCCGCAGCAATCCGAGTATTTGGCAATCCTTCCAGCCCCGTCCCACCTATGCCTCAGCCGACACCCTCATCGCTGAAAAAGTCTCCAAAAGTGCCACCCTCACTATTCATCCGCCGAGCGGCCTCACGCGTGAGTTCGCTGAGCAGGGGATATCTTTTACGCCGTCTATCAAAGGCGAGTGGCTCCCGGACAGCACCAACGAGCAACTCCTGTTTAAACCAGCCAAACCGTTAGCCGTCGGGAAATATTATACCGTTACCCTCAAAACCACCGAGGGCACGATCGGCAAAGATTTTCTAGCCGCCGAAGACCCGGCCATCGTAGCCATATTCCCCAAAGCCGAATCCGAAGCGCACGAGTCTTCGAGTATCACCGTGCTCTTCAATCGCCCCATGGTGCCGCTGACCACGCTCGATGTCCTTGATCAAAAGACCGTTCCCCTCGAAATTAGCCCCGCCACCCCGGGCGTCTTCAAGTGGCTCGGCACGCACACCCTTCAGTTTATCCCGACCGATCGTCTGACTCGTTCATCTCACTACACCGTCAAGGTTAAAGAAGGTTTAACTTCAGTAGAAAATTTACCGATAGTCGCCACTACCAATCAATTCACCACCCGACACTTACGGTATGCCTATACGACCCAACCAGGATCACTGGTTTATAATAAGCCCATCGAGATCCATTTCAATCAGCCAGTAGACCTAAAACGCACCACCCCGGAAATCACGCTACAGGATATTACTACCAACAAAGCAGTCGCAGCCGTAGTCGAGTATGGCCAAAACCAAGTATATAACGCCGAGAAAAAAATCACCGAAAAAATTACTGATACTAGCACTCTGGTAGTTTTTCCGGCCAAAGATAGCCATGGCCGCCCCAAGCTCTGGGATTTTACCCATCAGTATAATTTAAAAATTAACCAAGCCTACCCGGCCGAAGGTGATATCAATCTCGCTGAAGCTCGGGAAATCAGCGTCGCCATCACCGACATTATCAAAAATACTTCCGCTACCTCGCCTCGCTCCACCGCGGTTAACCAGAGTTTGTTTGATCCCGAAGGAAAGTACCTCGTAGAATTTTACGAACCGATAAATCTCAAAGCCAGCGATATCCGCGCCGATAATTTAGCCGACCTAGTCTACGGCGAAAAATGCCAAGAGGGGACCGAGATCGGTTACTCCGATAGCGGCGATAGTCAGTGCGAAAAGGAACTCGATCAAACTAAATTGGTATTTACTTTCGCCAAAGACAAAATTCAAAAAGGCACCAAGTTGGGCATTGATTTTCGCAAGATCGTCAATCAGAGTGGCGTCACCATTACCGTCGCGCCCATTCATCAGGAATTAAGCGTTATTCCTCAGCTCGTATTTTTACGTAGCTTCCCAGGCGTTGCCGCGACCAGCACCAGCCTCACCGAGTTAACACTCTGTACCAATAGTCCGCTGACTCCTCCTGCCAAAGAAGAGATCGCTGATCGTTTTTCCGCCCGCCCGGAATATCAGTTCACCCGCTGGCAGCAGAGTTACTTCATTCCATTTGGCACCCCACCACAGCTCGGCCCGTATTGCCAAGCTGGTGAATTTGCTACCACTCTCCAATATGGCCTCATGCCGGATACGGATTATCAAGTTAGTCTCCATCTAGTAGATAATTTTGGTTCCGAATTGCGTCCTAAACTAAATTTCCGCACCGGCCCTATCGACAGTTACTATTTGAATTTCTTCCACCTCCAACAAGAGTACAACGTCACCACACCAAAAAATACCATCCTGACGTATGCCGCCACCAACATGGAATACGTCAACCTGAACATCTGCCAGCTCAAACCCGAAGCCTTGCTCCGTCATCTACAAAACAAACCCAACTACAAAGAAGGCCCGTGGACGTTCCCCGATTGCAATAAAACGACCGACCATCAAATCCAACTCCCCAAACGCTATTGGATCAAAAATTATTTTACCCTTGATCTCAAGACCTATTACCCTGATCCGATCGGCCACTATATCCTTACCTTCAGCCACCCCAATTACAAAGATCAATTCAATAACGAAGGCACAGCCGCTGCCGTATTTGAACGCACCTACCTCACGGTC
>CAZXIF010000057.1:0-12630 GCA_964640395.1 uncultured Gammaproteobacteria bacterium
ACGCTGGCAACCCAAAGTCATTATCAAAGAAGCTATCCGTAATTTAATCGCCGCCGGCAAAGTGCTGGTAAATGGATTTATTTGGGTCGCCGTATTTACCCCCGTCTGGGCGCCAATCATCCTCGTTATCTGGTTGTTGTATCGCTGGATCAACAAAAGAATGAGCCGTTAATTTTTACGATACATGATACACGTAAAACGATACAATCGTATCGTGTATCGTAATACGTGTATCGTGTATTTTGTTTTCTCATTATGCCTTCCGCCTTCCAAAACGCCCTCACCCAACTCAAAAAAGCCGCCGACATTTTAGCCCTACCAGCCGATATTCATGAACGGTTGCAACAGCCTGAACGCATTCTCACCGTATCTCTGCCGCTTCGTCTCGACAATGGCACAACCAAAGTCTTCACCGCCTTTCGCAGCCAATACAACAGCGCCCGCGGCCCCTACAAAGGCGGTATTCGCTATCACCCAAACGTCACTGAAGACGAAGTCAAAGCCCTGTCTTTTTGGATGGCCGTAAAATGCGCGGTCGTCGGTATTCCGCTCGGCGGCGGCAAAGGCGGGATAATCGTGAATCCCAAAAAGTTATCCGTCGGTGAAATCGAACGCCTCAGCCGCGGCTACATCCGCGCGCTCTACAAATACCTCGGGCCCGACCAAGATATTCCGGCTCCCGACGTGTACACCACGCCGCAGATCATGGCCTGGATGCTTGATGAATATGAAACACTGGTCGGCCATAAAGCGCCCGGCATGATCACCGGCAAACCCTTGTCACTCGGCGGCTCAGCTGGTCGCGGTTTTTCCACTGCCCAAGGTGGTGTGTATGTGATCAATTCTTTGGCCAAGCGCCTCGATCTTGATCCTAAAACCACCACGGTCGCGATTCAAGGTTTTGGCAACGCCGGTTCGTATGCTGCTAAAATTTTACACGCTGAAGGGTATAAAATTGTCGCCGTCAGTGATTCGCAGGGCGGTGTTTACAATGAAGAGGGGATTGACCCCATGAAAGCCGAAGAAATTAAGCAGGCCGGTGGCATGCTCGGCTGTTATTGTCTGGGTAGTGTCTGTACACTTGAACAAATCAAAACCGACGGCCCGTGCCGCGCCATCAGCAACGAAGAATTATTAGAGCTACCCGTTGACATCCTTATTCCCGCCGCTCTTGAGAATCAAATTACCGTTGAGAATGCTCCCCGCATCAAAGCCAAAGTCATTGCCGAACTCGCCAATGGTCCAACTACTCCCGAGGCCGATGAAATACTTTTTAAAAAAGGCATTGTGCTCGTGCCCGATATTCTCACCAACGCGGGCGGAGTCACCGTGTCCTATTTTGAACAAGTCCAAAATGCCAGTAACTACTATTGGACCGAAGCCGAAGTCTTGAAAAAACTCGAGCCGATTATGGTCGGCGCCTTCGACGCTATCTGGACTATCAAGGCCAAATATCAGATTGATCTGCGTACCGCCGCTTTCGTGCTTGCCATCGAGCGGATTGCCACGGCAATGAAAGATCGGGGCTAAATAAAATAGTACACCTAAAAAGCTAACAAGCTACTGTCCTAACAAGCTGACATATGCCCGAACTCCCCGAAGTCGAAACCATCCGCCAGGATCTGCGCCGTAAAATACTTCACCAAAAAATTACTGGCATTATTATCAACTCCGATAAAGTCGCTGGCGACAAACCAGCGCGTCAAGAATTAAGTAAATTTTTGCCAGGTAAAACTTTTCACGAGGTAGACAGGGTGGGAAAGTTACTTATAATTGAGATAGCGGAATCGCCGCTTTTTTTGCTCGTTCATCTCAAAATGACTGGCCAGTTGATTTACGCGCATCACGATAAAATTATTGCCGGTGGCCACAGCTTCACCAGCATAAATACCAAGCTCCCCGACAAACATACCCAAGTTATCATCACCTTCCAAAATGGCGGTAAATTATTTTTCAATGATCTGCGTCGCTTCGGTTATTTTAAATTGGTTGATACAACGAGCAAAGCCAAAGCCGTAGCCCGTTTCGGCATCGAACCACTTACCAAAAATTTCACCTTCGAAGCGTTCTCTCTTTTATTTAAAAAGAGGAAAACCCTGCTCAAGGCACTACTCCTGAATCAACAGCTAATCGCTGGTATCGGTAATATTTATGCCGATGAGATCTGCCACGCTGCCAAAATTCATCCCACCCGCCGCGTGAACACCCTCCGCCAAGCCGAAATAAAACGACTCTACCAAGCCACCCAGGCGATTATAAAAAAAGCCATTACTTTTCGTGGTACGACTTTCAATAACTATGTGGACAGCTCAGGCAATAAAGGAAATTTTAGCCGTCTCCTGAAAGTGTACGAACAAGACGGCAAGAATTGTAAAACCTGTAAGATCACGATTATCAAAAAAATTCATGCCGCTGGTCGGGGCACACATTTCTGTCCCAAGTGTCAGAAATAAATAAAATATTTTCCTCGCACCCATTTTTATGCCATTTACCAACTATTGTCAATCGGAGAGCTCTTTAGTAAGATAGCTTGGTTACTCTTGTATATGCTATGAATAAATACGATCCTAAAAAAATTGAACCAAAATGGCAGCAGTATTGGGAAACCAATAAAACTTTTGAAGTTACCGAGGACAAGGACAAGAAGAAATTTTATAGCCTGGTTGAGTTCCCGTACCCCTCCGGCGCTGGCCTGCACGTCGGACACCCCCGCCCGTACACCGCCATGGATGTCATCTCCCGCAAGAAACGCATGGAAGGCTACAACGTACTTTTCCCCATCGGCTTCGACGCCTTTGGTTTGCCAACCGAAAATTACGCCATCAAAACTGGTCGCCCGCCCGCCGAAGTCACGGCCGAAAATATCGCCACCTTCACCCGCCAGCTGAAAAGCCTCGGCTACAGCTTCGATTGGTCGCGCACTGTTGATACCACCGACCCCGCCTATTTCAAATGGACGCAATGGATTTTTTTACAATTATACAAAGCCGGTCTCGCCTACAAAAAATCCCAGCCCATCAACTGGTGTCCCAAAGACAAAATAGGTTTGGCGAATGAAGAAGCGGCCGGCGGAGTCTGTGATCGCTGTGGCGGCCCCGTCGAAAAACGCAATAAAGAACAATGGATGCTCGCCATCACCAAATACGCCGATCAATTATTAGAAGGATTGAAAGAAGTTGATTACATTCCCCAAGCTCGCCTGCAACAGGAAAATTGGATCGGTCGGAGCGAGGGCGCAACTATAAAATTCGAAATCCGAATTTCGAAATCCGAAACAAAATCCCAATTACCAAATATCAGCAATTCCCCGCTTGGTCCTATCGGACACTCCCGTTTTAATTGTATTAGGAATGTCGGGCGCTGTGCCACGTCGAATGACTGTGGAGGTAGGGGTGGGTTGGCGTTCCCCTCTTTTCAAGGAGGGGCACAGGGGGAGATCGTCGAAGTCTTCACCACCCGCCCCGACACTATTTTTGGCGCGACGTTTTTGGCTGTCTCACCGGAGCTCGCTAAAAGCTGGCTCGATGTTGGTTGGCAGACTAGTGACGAAGTAAAAGACTACGTTACTAAAATTTTAAAAGAAAGAAATGTTGCCAATGCCTCACGCGAAGAACAGGAAAAGACGGGCGTCGCCGCTGGTGTCGTTGCAATAAATCCCGTCAGTGGCGAAGAGATTCCGGTCTGGATTACCAATTACGTTCTCGGTGACGTCGGCACCGGTGCCATCATGGCCGTGCCCGCGCATGACGAGCGTGATTTTGAATTTGCTAAGAAATTTTATTTACCAATCAAGCAGGTCGTCGCCCCAGAAATAACACTTACCGGCAACACTGCTCCTCGACCAGGTAAAGAAGATACACAAAGAGACGTGGTCACAGTCATTATTCGTCATGCAGAGAGTGCTAAATACTTATTCTTGAAATTAACCGATGGGCATACCACCTTTGTTGGTGGTGGAATAGATAAAGGTGAGACTGCGGTTGCCGCGGCGCTTCGTGAGATACAAGAGGAAAGTGGCTATACCAACATTGCGTTGAATAAAACACCGGTAATGTATCTCTACGGCCATGGGTATAAGGCGAAAAAAGATATTAATTGTAATGATTTCGATACTGTCTTTTTTGCCGATGTCCTTGATGACGCGCAAGTGCCGTTGAGCGCTGAAGATCAAGGCGCGCACGAGGTTCTATGGCTTGATGAAGGTGAAGTTATAAAAGCTCTCACGAAAGACCATCATCGTATGATGTGGGATTGGTATGTTAAGAAGACCGGTTGTTTCACTGGAGAAGGGAAAACAATCAATTCTCCGCTTCTGAATGGTCTCACTACCAAAGAAGCTAAGTCAAAAATAATCCAATTTCTTGAAGAAAAAAATATCGGCCAACACCAAGTTAATTTCAAACTCCGCGACTGGGTATTTTCGCGCCAGCGTTATTGGGGCGAACCAATTCCGTTGGTTTATTGTGCGGCCTGCGCACAAAAAAAATCAAAGATAATTATTATTCATGGTTTTGGCGGCTATGCTGAAAAAAATTGGTTTCCCTGGTTAAAGCAAGAGTTAGAAACCAAAGGTTTCGAAGTATTTGTTCCTAATTTGCCAAATAGCGACCAGCCTGATCTGGCGGCGTGGGTAGCCGAATTAGAAAAATTGCCGTTAAAGGAATCTGAACCAGTAATGATAGTGGCTCATAGTCTTGGCGCTCCCACTGCTTGCAAATACATTAGTCAGGCCAACCTAAAGGTTCGCAAACTTATTTTAGTAGCTCCTACCTTTAAAAGTGGTGATTTTAGTTATCTAAAAGAGCAGGATTTTACCGAGGACGATATCGCCATCTTGGAGAATTTTGGCGAAGCCGGTTTGAATTTTTCTAAAATCAAAAACCAAATTCAAGAAACCAGTATATTCTTGTCCGAAGATGATCCCTTAATTCCACTCCGAGCCCAAGCTGACTACACAGAACTAAAACCAAACGTAACTATCTTTAAGAATAAAGGACATTTCAGCAAGAATCACGGTAACGTCACAATTCTAACAGAAATTCTCACCGAGTTTGAATCTGGAGAAACTTTAAATCCCGGCTGGATTCCGCTCCCCGAATCTGAACTCCCTCTCAAACTCCCTGATGTAGAAAAATACGAACCCACCGACACCGGTGAATCACCGCTCGCCACCATGACCGACTGGGTGAATACAAAATGTCCTCACTGCGGCGGCCCCGCCAAACGCGAAACCGACACCATGCCGAATTGGGCCGGTTCTAGTTGGTATTTCCTGGCATATCTGATGCAAGGAATTTCCAATTTCCAATTTCCAATTTCCAATTATCGCGAAGTATTTGAATACTGGACCCCGGTAGATTGGTACAATGGTGGTAACGAGCACACCGTACTCCACTTGCTCTATTCCCGTTTCTGGAATCAATTTTTGTACGACCAGGGACATGTCCCGACCCGCGAACCTTACAAAAAACGTACCTCTCACGGCATTATCCTCGCCGAAGATGGGGAAAAAATGAGCAAGAGCCGCGGTAACGTGATCAATCCCGATGACATGGTAGATCAATTTGGCGCTGATGCGTTACGTACCTATATCATGTTCATGGGTCCGTTTGATCAAGCGGTGGCGTGGAGTACCAACGGATTAGTTGGAGTTCGTAGATTTTTAGACAGGGTTTGGAATCTTCAGGATAAATTAATTGATCAATCGTCGTCCCCAATTTCCAATTTCCAATTTCCAATTTCCAAACTCCATCAGACCATTAAAAAAATTACCGAAGATATAGACGGCATGCGCTTTAATACAGCCATCGCCAAACTAATGGAATTAGTAAACACATTTTCCGGAGAGACCAAGGTTTCAAAAGATCATTACGAAATACTCATCAAATTACTCTCTCCGTTCGCGCCGCATCTCTGTGAAGAAGCGTGGCAGGCTCTAGGGCATAGAAAAGGGATCTCCCTGGAACAATGGCCAAGTTACGATCCAGCCCTCACGGTCGCCGATGAAATGGAATTGGCTGTTCAAGTAAATGGAAAGGTTCGGGACACGTTGAAGGTTTCCGTGGGCATAACAGAAGAAGCTGCTAAGGATCTAGCGCTCGCCAGTGAAAAAATCAAAAAATGGCTCGACGGTAAAGAACCGAAAAAAATTATTTATGTTAAAGGAAAACTAGTGAGTATTGTAGTATAACTATGCAACTCGCCAGCAACCAGGTTTTCGTCTCAAATTCACAGTTCAAACCAAAATATAATTTTGTTAATATTAGTGGCATTACCGCCATTATCTTGGTAGTACTCATTTTTTTCTTGCCGCTCCCGCTATTGTACTATGGAATATTACCGGAGTGGCTAGAAAGTGTCTGGGAATTTTTTGTACCCAATGGCGTCGGTGTTATTTTGCTGCTTTGTATTCCGGTTGGAATTTTATTGGATCAACTGATATACGGGCGCCAAAGAAAAATGGTGCTTACCATTGCTCCTGAGACGATAACGATCGCCCAATGGGCCGGCGGCGAGGAAAGTATTTGTCCCAAGCAATCCATTACCCTGCTCCGATTAGAAAAGATTTTGGTGCCCATTATGAAGTTGGGTCGCGGCAGTATACCGCTGCCTTATATTCAAGAATGGATCCCATCCTGGTCGCTCTGTATAAAAACTGATGCTACAGAAAAACTCTACGCTATCAAGGAAAAGTCACTACAGAAGCTCACTGAATTACTCGCGGCCAACCAGTATCAAGTCGGGTACCTAGAAAATAAGTGGAATCGTAACTATGACCAATCTGGCGATATTGCCCACGTTTCCCTTATCGGGTTTATTGCCAAGTGGGGGATACTAATACTGGGCGGAACAATGTTGTTCTTGTATGTGTTATTTTCCATCCTCGTTAAAATAGCGTAAATTTTTTAAATAACCCATCTATGGATCGAGTTGTTTTACAAGGCCATCAAGTAGTCTGCAGCGCTTTTATTGAAAAAGATAGTAAATTCCTGATTGTTCACTGTCCACGTTTCAATATCTGGCGCGTACCCGGCGGTCGTCCTAATCATGGCGAACAATTAGAAGAAACACTGCTACGTGAAATGAAAGAAGAGCTCGGAGTTGCTTTTACCAATCCACAATTTATTGGCTGGGGGCAAGACCAACAGTTTCGTGTTCGCAGCCAGCAAGACATATTTCGGTTGATTATGTTTTTCAAGCTCAGGTTACAGCCTGAAGACATTCTCACGATTGATCCCGACGAAGCTGAGGAAATAAAATGGGTAACGCTCGAAGAATTAAAAAATATTCCCGATAAGGAAGGGGCACTCACTGATTTTTTTAAACGAAATCCTGGTTTAAAATGGGATTAATAGAACACAGATTTAACAGATTAAACTGATTGACACAGATATATGGAGGGGATTAATCAGGTAACAGAAAGAATCATTAGGGCGTACTTTGCTGTATATAATGTTTTAGGGTATGGTTTTCTCGAAAAGGTGTATGAGAATGCCATGATTATTGAACTCAAGAAAATAGGATTGCACGGTCGTAGACAAGTTCCAATTAAGGTTTATTATGAAAGCGAACGGATCGGCTTAAATTTTGGCAAAAAACCAGGAATCAAAAGAAAAGTCTTCGAAAACAAATACAAAAAATCCGTTCCCATCTGTTAAATCTGTGTTCTATTAACGTCTATGAAAATTACTAAATTCGGCCACTCCTGCCTCTTAATCGAAGAAGGCCAAGCCAGTATCCTCATCGACCCAGGCGTATATTCTAGTCTCCAAAATGAAGTCAAAAATCTCGACGCTATTCTGATTACTCACGAACACGCCGACCATTGTGATCTAGCTTCACTAAAAACTATTATCGCCAACAATCCATCTGCCCGGATCCTCACTAATACCGGAGTCGGAGCAGTGCTTGCTAAGGAGGGTGTTTTATTTGAACTTCTGCTTGGTGGTCAAAGCCAAATGATCAAAGAAGTCTTGATTGAAGGCTATGGTGAATGGCACGCGACCATTCATCAAAGCATTCCCATTATCCACAATATCGGTTACCGCATCGCCGAGCGTTTTTATTATGGTGGCGACGCGCTCTTGCCGCCCAATGTGCCGGTAGAAATTCTGGCCTATCCCGCGCTCGCCCCCTGGATGAAAGCAGCTGAGGCTATCGAATACGCTCTCGCCGTGAAACCAAAAGTTTGTTTTCCGGTTCACGATAGCTTCCTCAAATTCCCCGGCCCATTTTACGCGTTACCGGAAAAGATGTTGGCCGAACAGGGGATCGCGTGGCAGGTTATCGAATCAGCGATGAGTGCTGATTTTTAACTTATCCATAGAACACAGATCTAACAGATTCAACGGATCACCACAGATCTGTGTAAATCTGTTAGATCTGTTCAATCTGTGTTCTATTAAAACTATGCTGGAGGGCCTGTACACAAAAATTATCCAATCAACCAGCAAAACGTTCCTGACGTTTTGTTTTTCATTTATGCTCGGCGCCGCCCTGCTTTCCTACTCTTCTTCGGTGTCCTGGTCGTTACCAGTCTATATCAGCTGTTATGTCGTCGCATTCCTGACTATCGTGGCCTGGCGCCAGCGCGGCTATCGGGTAGCGCTGCTTAGTTTATTATTTTTTCTCTTGGGCGCTCTCAGAGTTTTGTGGAGCCTGCCCGGCCACACCCCTTTTGATCTGCCCTATTACGAAGGTAAAACAGTCGAGCTGCAGGGCTTTGTCAGCGACGAGCCAGACGCGCGCGTGGACAAAACCTACTACACGTTTACCGCGGTCCGCCTGATGGATAAAGCCAATCCCAAATCAGTGCGCGGTAAGTTGATCATTAAAAACAAAATTCATCCCGAATTTCACTATGCCGACTGGCTGTCAGTAACCTGCCAGCTAGCAGCTCCAGAGAATCTACCCGACAGCACGTTTCGCTATGATAAATATCTGGCTCGCAAAGGAGTATCATTGGTCTGTAATAATCCAAAAATCCAAACTGCTGCGCCGTTGCCGCTTAGCTGGAATGAACGCATTGCGACTGGCGCGATGAGCAAAATATTATGGCTCAAATCCAGCGTGCAAAACCAGTTGAACCGCCTCTGGGCCGAACCGGACAGCAGTTTTTTAGCCGGGGTACTTTACGGCAGTCGCAGTGGGTTGCCCCTCGAACTGAGTGATAACTTTAGCAAAACCGGCGTCAGTCACATCATCGCCGTTTCCGGGTACAACGTTACCATTATCGCTACCACGCTGGTAACGATTCTGATCGCGCTCGGGCTGTATCGGCGTTCCGCCACGCTACTGGCCGCCGGCCTTATCGTACTCTTCGTCATTTTTACCGGCGCCTCCGCCTCGGTAGTCCGGGCCGGTATCATGGGGCTGTTGGTAATTGGCGCCGAGCAGCTCGGTCGCCGTTCGCAAATAGGCTATGTCCTAGTTTTTACGGCCACGCTCATGACCCTATTCAATCCCTATGTCTTACTCTGGGATGCCGGGTTTCAGCTGTCTTTTTTAGCCACACTGGGGTTGGTCTATATTTCACCGTTGCTTGAAAAGTGGTGCGAAGACCTCTCCCCAGCCCCCTCCTTATCAGACCCCTCAGGGGCAGTCCATTCGCAGGGAAAAAGAGGGGAGATCGCATCCTCCCTTTTCAAGGGGAGGGTAGGGTGGGGTCAACTGGCTGTCCTCAAAGCAATCAAACAACCCTTGCTCACTACCCTCTCCGCTATCATCGCCACCTTGCCGCTGATTTTATTTCAATTTGGTCGCCTGTCTGTCGTCGCCCCGCTCGTTAATATCCTTATACTTTGGATCATTCCGTGGCTCATGCTCGGCGGTTTCGTCACGCTCATCGTCAGTTTGCTATTTTTCCCACTCGGTCAACTACTCGCCATAGTCACTCATTTTGGCTTACAATATGTTATACTCATCGTCACCTGGTTTGGCCGCCAACCCTGGGCAGCGGTAGAATTCCACATACCGTGGTGGGGGATGGTGGTAATGTATGTGGGGTTGTGTTATCTGGTAGTGAGAGCTTCAAAATCCAATAAATAATAACGCTGTTCACACTGTTCACGTTGTTCCTTGTTCCATGTTTTTTGTTCCTTAGTTTATATGCACTCAAAAATAAAAATCTATCCCTCAGACACCGGCTACGACCTCGCCGCCACTCACTACGACGATAAACAAAAATATCTCAATAGTTTTGAAAAGGGGAGAGTCCTGCCATTGCTTGGGTATGTTAACGGCAAGTCGATACTCGACGTCGGTGCAGGCACGGGGCGCTTGGCCATCGATCTGATAAAACAAAATGCCTTGGTAACCGCTCTCGATGTCTCAGCGGAGATGCTTAACGAACTGAAAAAAAAGATCAAGAATTATTCCAAAGCCAGCCATCTAAAAACTATTGTCGGTGACGCCGAAAGTTTGCCGTTTGATAGCGACTCCTTCGATTTCGTGGTTGCCGCCTTCCTCATCGTCCACCTCAAAGACCCCCGTCGTTTCTGCGACGAAGCCTACCGAGTATTAAAACCAGGTGGACGTCTGGTGGTAACAAACATTAATCAAACCGATCCTCCGGAAATAAAAACAAAATCCGGACTAATCAAGATCGAATCCTATTACCATCGTCCGGAACGAATCAAAGAAATTCTTGAAGAACTGGCCTTTGGGATTAGGCAGGAAATATTTATTAAGGAAAAAGATGTCTGGGTTAATCAGCTTATTGTGGCGAGTAAATAGAACACAGATTTAACGGATCAAACAGATATACACGGATCTGTGGTGATCCGTTGAATCTGTTAAATCTGTGTTCTATAAATTCTGAATAGCATGAAAAAATTATTTCTCTACAGCTTAATCATTGGCGTCTTGGTGTTAGTGGTCACCTACGGCATCGGTCACCTCACCACCCAACCCCACCAGTTCAAAGTCACCTTCCTCGACATCGGCCAAGGCGACTCCGCCCTAATTCAATTCGCCAACGGCCAAACCATGCTGGTCGACTGTGGCGCCAACAAACTCGTCCTAGCCCGGCTCGGCGAAGTGCTGTCTTTTTACGACCGCACTATCGACTACGTACTGGCCACTCATCCCGACCTAGACCACTATGGCGGTTGCGTTGACGTATTAAAACGCTACCAAGTTAAGACGGTCATCGTAAACGGTCGCGAGAAACCCGCCGATCAATATTGGCAAGCCTGGGACCAGACCATGCGCGCTAGCGGCGCCATTATTAAAACAATAAATAGTCCGGCTGTCTGGCAGATCGGCAGCTCCACCTTGGATTTTTTATCGCCCGACCCGCAGCTGCCCTTGGTGGTAAAAGAAGATGATAACAACAATTTTTCCATTGTCTTCAAATTAACCAGCGAGACCGGTCAAACATTCCTGTTCACCGGTGATATGGAAGTGCCTCTAGAAACAGCGCTCCTACAACGTTATTGTCCTGATCTAGTAACTTCTACGGTATTCAAGGCTAGTCAGGGCTGCGCCCGGCTGGCCGCCAACGTGTTAAAAGTCGGCCATCATGGCAGCCAGACTTCTTCCGGAGTGGATCTGCTACAAGCCGTACGTCCCACCATAGGAATTATTTCCGCAGGCAAAGACAATCACTACGGCCACCCCTCCCGGCGCATCCTCAAAAGATTAGAACGTGCCGGCGCCAAGATTAGGCGAACTGATCGGGAAGGTGATATAGTGATTGAGTAAAATTTTGTCCATTAATTTACCCCTCCTTTCGGAGGAGGGGAGAGACAGATGCCATTAATAAAAACTTTAATTTTTATAGGATTTTTAGTAATTCTGTTCCCGCAGCATCCTATTCAGGCTGCCGAAATAATCGATACCGACAGCGACGGCCTGTCCGACTCCGACGAAACGCAGATCTATCATTCCGATCCCAACCAGGCCGATACGGATGGCGACACCTTTACCGATGGCGCCGAGATTTCCTCCGGCTATTCACCGCTCACCGCCGAGAATATCAAATTAACTGAATTAGACACGGATAGCGACGGCCTAAACGATGCCCTAGAGATCGCCCTGGGTACCGACCTAATAAATCCGGACACTGATAGCGACAATTTTCCCGACGGCTTGGAAGTGGCCAACGGATTTAACCCCTGGATGGGAAATAACGATCGTCAGGTAAATCGTTCGGTAAAGGTAGATCTCACGACTCAACAGCTGAGTTACTATATAAATAATGTAAAAATTGCCAGCCTGCCGGTTTCAACTGGTCTGCTCTCCATGCCGACTCCAGCCGGGAATTTTTCCATTCTGCGCAAGGTGCCCACCAAGCGTTATACCGGGTCCACCTACGATTACCCCAACACCAAATGGAATCTAGAATTCAAGCGCGGCTATTACCTGCACGGCGCCTATTGGCACAAAGAATTCGGCAAACGCCCCATGAGTCACGGCTGCGTGAATATAGCGACCAGCGATGCCGAGAAGCTCTACCGCTTTTTGACGGTAGGGGACCCGGTGAAGATCGTGGGCAAGACACCGCGGGTGGTGAAACAGGCGTTGGCGAAGAAATGATCGCCAAATTTTCAATTTCTAATTTTCAATTTTTAAACAATTTTCAATGATTTAATTTTCAAAATATAAAAAACAACAATTTGAAAATTAAAT
>CAZXIF010000058.1:0-4400 GCA_964640395.1 uncultured Gammaproteobacteria bacterium
GAATTTATGCGCAAGCACTACTCCGCGCTGGAACTTAAGAAAAGGATTATTTGCATTACGGATGCCAAGTCCGGCGCGCTACGAACAATTGTTAAGAAAGAAGGATATCGCAGTTTTCCCATTGATGAGGATATCGGCGGAAGATTTTCTGTTTTAACCGCGGCGGGATTGGTGCCGCTGGCCATTGCCGGCATCGATATCAAGGAACTCATCGCAGGCGCGCGCGACGCTCAAAAGAGTTGCTCCAAAATGGACATGGGATGCAACATCGCTTATCAATACGCTGCGGTGCGGTTTCTTTTGTATCGTCAGGGAAAAAAGATTGAAGTGCTGTCAACGTTTCATCCGCGTCTGGCCTTGATCGCGCAATGGTGGCAGCAGTTGTTCGGGGAAAGTGAAGGCAAGCAGGGCAAAGGGATTTTTCCGGCATCTCTTGTTATGTCAACGGATTTGCATTCGATGGGCCAGCTGATGCAGGAAGGCACTAGAAATGTTTTTGAGACGTTTATTCATGTTGACTTTTAGGCTAAGAATAGGATACTATAACCCTGTATTTAAGACAACTAAGATGTTTTGAGTTAACAAATATTTTAGGTCTTACGTTTAATTAAGGTTTAAAATTCGAAATCCGAATATCGAAATTCGAAACGTGATTATTGTTTTGTTGTTTCGGATTTCTGATTTCGTGCTTCGGATTTAATTTATATGCGTATTTTAGTCACCGGCGCGGCCGGGTTTATCGGCTCTCATTTGTGTGACCGTTTGATTGGCGAGGGTCATACGGTGATTGGGGTTGATAATTTATTTACTGGGGACGAGGCGAATATCGCGCAACTTAAAAATAATCCTCAGTTTAGCTTTATCCATCATGATATTGTTGAACCCATCTATGTGGAGGGGGTGATTGATCAGGTCTATAATTTGGCTTGTCCGGCTTCGACGCCACACTATCAATCCAATCCAGTTCACACCATAAAGACCAACACGCTCGGCCTTATTAATATTTTGGGCATGGCGCGTCGCCATGGAGCGCGGATTTTACAGACATCTACCTCTGAGATATATGGCGACCCGGAAGTGCATCCGCAAGTGGAAGAGTATTGGGGTAACGTGAATCCGGTTGGGCCACGCGCCTGCTATGATGAGGGTAAACGTTGCGCTGAGACATTGTGCTTCGATTACCACCGCATGCACGGCATGGAGATAAAAGTAGTGCGGATTTTTAATACCTATGGCCCGCGCATGGCCTTTAATGATGGTCGGGTGATTTCTAATTTTGTGGCGCAAGCGTTGCAAGGGGAACCAATTACTATTTATGGTACTGGCCAGCAAACTCGTAGTTTTTGCTACGTAGATGATTTAGTCGATGGTCTGGTTAAGATGATGAATAGTGAGCCAGGTTTGACTGGGCCGATTAATCTCGGCAATCCAGTCGAAAAAAATATGAGTGAGATGGCTGAAGCCATTATTAGTCTGACCGGATCGCGTAGCGCGGTCGTGTATCGGGATTTGCCCGTGGATGACCCCCGTCGTCGGTGTCCGGATATTACCAAGGCATCACAACTGCTTGGCTGGAAGCCGACGGTTGATTTGAAAGATGGGTTACAACGGACGATTGCTAATTTTCGTCAAAGATTGAAACAGTAACGTTTCACGCGAGTTCACCTGCATATGAAAAAAAGGGTGTTGATTTTTTCTACGGCCTACCTGCCACTGATCGGCGGAGCGGAAGTGGCGGTGAAAGAAATTACCGACCGACTCGGATCGGCTTTTGAGTTTGTCATGATTACGGCGCGGCTGGATACAAAATTTCCAGTCACGGAAACGATTGGGTCGGTAACCATCCATCGTGTGGGAGTCGGAAATGCTTTTGATAAATTTCGTTTGATTTGGCAGGGGCCACGGTTGGCCAAGCGGCTCGGTAATTTCGACGGTGTCTGGAGTATCATGGCTAGCTACGCCGGGTTCGCGGCGCTTGGCTACAAAAAACAGCATCCGAGCACGCCTTATTTATTGACTTTGCAAGAAGGGGACAGTAAATGGCATATTTATAAACATGTCTGGTGGTGCTGGCGGTATTTCAAACAGATTTTTAAGCGCGCTGATCGGATTCAGGCCATTAGCCATTATCTGGCTGCCTGGGCCAAGGAGCTCGGAGCCACCTGTCCGATAGAGGTGGTACCCAATGGAGTCAGCGTTGAAAAATTCCAAGCGCCAAGCGCCAAGTTCCAAATAAATTCCAATTACCAAAATGATTTAATCAGGGAACTAAAAAATAAATTGCAGATTCCTCTTGATTACAAGTTGATTATAACTGCTTCTCGGTTAGTTCCTAAAAATGGTGTGGAAAATCTAATTTCGGCTTTAGTTTTTTTGTCAGAATCGGTTCATTTGATAATTGCCGGTACGGGTGAATTACAGGAGTCGTTGGCTGGTTTGGTCGAACAGTTGCGTTTAAAAAATAGGGTACATTGGTTGGGTGATATTAGAAATGAACTCTTGCCGCAGTATTTGTGGGCCAGCGATGTGTTTTGTCGGGCGAGTTTGTCCGAGGGGTTGGGCATAGCATTTCTCGAAGCGATGGCGGCGGGGGTGCCGGTAATTGCTACGTGCGTGGGCGGGATCCCTGATTTTTTGACCGATGGCGAGACAGGCTGGTTTTGCGAGGTTAAGAATTCAAAAAGTATCGCGGAAAAAATAGACTATATTTTGGATGAGAAGAATAAGGCGGAGGTAGAGAGGGTTACTCAGAACGCCCAGCGCATGATAGGGGAGAAGTACTCGTGGGATGGCATTGCGGATAGAATGAAAACTATTTTTGAGACATTATGAAGCTTTTGATTGCCGCGGATATTTTTCCACCGGCAGCCGGGGGTCCGGCGACTTATTCGGTGACATTGGCGAATGAACTGGTGAAGCTGGGGGACAGCGTTACGATCGTGTCATTGAATCCGCAGTCGGACAAGAAGGTACTCGACGAACGAGTCCAGCTTTTTTCGGTGGCATTTAAAAATAAATTATTACGGTACGCGCATTATTTTTGGTTGCTTTGGAAACAGGCTAAGAATGTTGATGTCATGTATGCCATGGGGCCGGTGAATGCGGGGTGGCCGGCCAGTCTGGTGGCGCGATTGCGTAAGAAAAAGTTGGCGGTGAAAGTGGTAGGGGATTATGCCTGGGAGCAGGGACAGGTGCTTGGGCTGATCACTGATAGTATTGATGATTTTCAGGCCAAAAAATATCTCGGAAAAGTGAGGGGCTTAAAAGATAAAGAATGTATGGTTGTGCAAGGGGCTGATTTGGTGATTACCCCATGCGAATATTTGAAAAAGATGGTGATTGGCTGGGGAGCCCCTACCAATCGAGTACAGGTGGTGTACAACGCGGTCAAGTTTGCTGATGTCGCGCCAGTGCCTAAACCAACGGGAGAGCGTTGGGTGGTGACCGTGGCTCGGTTGACGCCATGGAAAGGCGTGCGAGCCTTGATTGAGGCTGTATCCTCATTAAAGGAAGAAATACCTGAAATCAAATTCAAAGTAGTGGGCGATGGACCGGAGATGCTGTCATTGCAGAGTTTCGTGGCTGAGAAAAAGTTTGGGGATATGGTAGAATTTTTAGGTAAATTATCCCCACTAGAAACAAAGGGCTATATCAAGGCGGCTGATGTGTTTGCTCTGAACAGTGGATACGAGGGTTTGCCACACGTTATTTTGGAGGCTTATTTTTTGGGTGTCCCCGTTGTTGCCAGTCGTATGGGTGGAAATCAGGAAGTAGTAAGCCAAGAGACTCTTTTTGAGTATAATAATGTCGCTGATATTTCACAGAAAATTAGAAAAGTATTAGCCACCGGTATGGGCAGTGTTTTCTCTTTTGAGAAATTCAAAATGGAACGAATGATTGCTGGTACTAGAAAATTATTACAATCCTTATGCGTCAATTAATGCTCAGTCTCGACAAAAGAATACTTGATCCTGAATCCGCTGTAGCCAAGCGGATGATTGAGTATGGCCAAACTGATCAACTCTATATTATTATTCCAACGAATGAAAAAATAGAAATTAAGCTAAGCAATAGCGTGGTTGCGATCGGAACTGGTGGGGGGAATAAATTAAAACAATGGAGACGAGTTTATGCGGCGGGGGAGGCGTATTTAAAAAATAATAAAGTTGATTCTATTTCTAGCCAGGATCCTTTTTTCTTGGGATTAAACGCGGTCTGGCTCGGTCGGCAATTTAAAATACCGTTTGAGGTCCAGTTACATGGAGATTTTTTTAGTTCACATTATTATCGTTTCAAGAGTGGCTTGTTGAATCATGCGCGTTGGCATATTGCTAAATATGTTGTACGCCGGGCGGATCGTGTGCGAGTGGTGGGGGAGCGCGTTCTGCAGAGCGTTGTGA
>CAZXIF010000059.1:0-8598 GCA_964640395.1 uncultured Gammaproteobacteria bacterium
ACCCGATGAGCCCCCGGGCCAAAAAATTGATTGAGGCCGAAGTAACCGCCGGGCTGTATCGCTCTAAAACGCTGCAGGTCTGGGCCGACCGCATCCACCAAGCCAAAAACAATTTGCTGGCGCTTTTAATTGAATGTAAAAAATCTGGCGGACGAATTGTGGGTATTGGCAGCCCGGCGCGCTCCAATACTTTGCTCGGCTTCACTCACATTGACGGCACGCTCCTGGATTACGCCGTGGAAAAAGCCGGTTCTCCAAAAATTGGCCTCTTTACGCCCGGTACTCACATACCAGTGGTTGATGAAAAAAAACTCTACCAAGATCAACCCGAGTACGCGCTCCTCCTTTCGTGGCATATCGGTTTAGAACTTGTAAAAATATTTCGCAAGAATGGATATAAGGGAAAATTTATAATGCCCCTGTCAACTCCCAAAATTGTATGAATACAAAAAAAATTCCCTGGTGGCAGCCACAGGTAGGCACCCCCAAAGAACGCGAACTAATTGCGCGGGCTTTGGATAATAATTTTATTAACATGGGCCCAATGGTACGGGCTTTTGAAAGTGAACTGGCGGCGCTCCTGGGCACGCGGTACGCGGTTATGACCTCAAGCTGTACCGCCGGACTCGCCATGTCGCTTATGACGCTTGGCATTGGCCCGGGCGACGAAGTGCTGGTACCGGATCTTACCTTTATTGCCACGGCCAACGCAGTTAGTTTAGCTGGCGCGAAACCGGTTTTAGTGGACGTTGACCCAGCCACGTTGACTATCAGTCTTGAGGCGGCCGAAGAGGCTATTACGGCGAAAACTAAAATTATCATTCCCGTGCATGTGACGGGCCGGGGGGCAAACATGGCGGGGCTCCTGGCGCTGGCCAAAAAAAACCATCTACATATTATAGAAGACGCGGCCGAGGCTCTGATGTCAAAACAAGGAGACGCTTTTTTAGGAACGTTTGGCACGCTGGGTTGTTTTTCGTTTTCCCCTAACAAAACCATTACCACGGGCCAGGGGGGGCTGGTGGTTACTGATGACGCCGAACTGGTTGATAAACTTCATCGCCTACGCGACCAAGGGAGGCCCGTGATTGGCACTGGCGGCGATGACCGGCATGATACTATTGGCTATAATTTTAGACCAACTGACCTGCAGGCGGCCGTGGGGTTAGGCCAACTAACGCTACTTGAGGAGCGGATCGCGCGGATGAAACGAAACTACGAATTGTACTCTGAACAACTTCAAAATATCGAAGGCCTCTCCATTTTTCCGAGTGAGCCGGGCGAGGTGCCGCAATGGACCGACGTGTTAGTTGAACAGCGTGATGATCTGGAAGCGTACTTACGCAAAGAAAATATTGACTCGCGAAAATACTGGCTCCCCCTCCACCGGCAATTAGCCTACCGCATGCCTGATGATAATTTTCCCAATAGCACCAAGCTGTCTCCCCAAAGCTTGTGGCTACCGTCGGCGTTTACACTCACGGATGAAGACGTGTTCATGGTATGCGACGAGATTAAAACATTCTTTGCGTGAGTCCTTCCGCTATCTATTCTGGCAAATGCAACCGCAACCTTAATTCAGGGTTGTTTTTGTTTAGGATTGTTCACAATTTACTATGGCAGGCGCCAGTGCGTAGTTTGATGGCACACCCATCGCGGCGCGGCACTCTTCAAGCCGCCTGCGACGATTAATTGACGCAATTTAAATAACGTCATAGTTACAGTGAATTTAAGAACCCTGTGGATAACTTTTTCTATTTTATTCTATCCTATGTTAATATAAGATCAACATTCCGTATTCTTTAACTTCACTTATTTAAATTTTAATTTTAAATCTATGGAATTAACCTATACCGTTAAAAATAAAATTTTGCATGTTGGCGGTATCGCACTTTCGATAGTGGCCGTTTTTCTGTCAGCTCAATTAGTGTTTGCCGATTCAACGGGGAGTATTCTGCCTTCGTCTGACGGAACATATCTTCAGTGGACGCCAAAAACTGGAACAACGCACTACACGATGGTGGATGAATCAACATGCAATGGAACAACAGATTACAATTCCACAAATACGGTGGGCAATCGTGATTCATACGGTGTCAGTCTTGCTTCTGTTCCCAATGGTTCAACGATCACGGCGGTTGAAATTACTCCTTGTGCATCTCGCAATCAAAACGGTGGTGGCTCTGCAACGATGGACGTTTTCTATCGCTACAATGGCGTGGATAGCGCGGGTGCCGGTAGTTATGCATTAACCGGCACAACACCAACCCAACTTGCCGCCACTACCTTTAGTGGATTATCGCTGGTGAAAGGCTCATCCAGCGCGCTTCAGGTTGGGGCTGTGCTTTCGGCCGGAACCAAAGGGGCGCGGCTAAGCCGCCTTGCCACCGTTGTTACCTATACGCCATTAGCCACTCCGTCAAATCTAACATCCACAGCGAGTGGAACAAGCGCGATTCTTCTTAATTGGACTGACAATGCCACCACTGAAGACGGATTTAAAATTGAACGCCACAACACTGCTACAACCACTTTTAGCGAAATCGTTTCGGTTGGTGTAGACGCAACAACATACACTGATTCTGGTCTGGCTCCAGATAAATACACCTATCGGGTGCGGGCGTTTAATTCCGGCGGCTTCTCTGGCTACTCTAACACTACCAGCACAACCATCCCGTAGCATTCTTTGACCGTACACAATGTCCCAAAAATGACTCTCGCAGAGAACTTAAGATTTTATTTAGGTTTGAATTTTTAAATTTATGGAGGAAAAAATGCAAATGCCGAAACAGCCGGCGCGGTCTCTTAAAAGCATCTGCGTAAGCACCCACGTTGTGATTTTTTTAGCGTCATGCGTAGTGGCGCTCGTGGGAGTCATTATTGGCATAATGATGACCAGATCAGCCCTGGCGGACGTGAGCAAGTTATTGTTGCCAGTTGCCGATGGTACCTTTAGGCAGTGGAAAGTTGCCAACGCCACCAGCACCAGCCATTTTGATGCGGTTAATGATCCTGACTGCAATGGTGCTACCGACTATGTATATACCACCAGCGTAGGAGCGCGCGACTCGTACACTGTCGATGTAAGTTCTATTCCCGACGGATCTGTAATTAATCAAATTAGTATCACTCCGTGCGCAAGCAAATACGGGAGCGGTAACAAATCTGCAAGCATAAATTTGTTTTATCGGTTTGACGGCGTGCAAAGTACCGACAAAGGCCATATTAACCTAGCAAACGGTAATCCGGTAGTTTTGCCGCTCATTAGTTTTGGCAGTCTTTCATTGGTAAAAAAATCTGGCAGTGTGCTTGAAATTGGCTCGATTTTAAGCAATGCAAAGGCGGGGCTCGGGGCACAGCTAAGCCAGCTCACGACCCAGATTAGTTTTACGCCGCCAGCTATCCCGGCCGCTCCAACTAATTTGAGCGCCTCGGTGTCCACGAGCAATGTTCAGCTCAACTGGACCGATAACTCAAATAACGAAACCTGGTTCCGAGTAGAACGCAGCACCGATCAGATTAATTTTACCGAAATAACCACCGTAGGAACCAATGTCACAACGTATACCGACAAAAGCCTCCCAGGCGGCACCTACTATTATCGGATACGCGCCGCCAATACGAATGGCAATTCTGTATACACTAACATTGCCACGGCCACCGTGTCTGTGCCGCCGCTTGTGGCCGCGCCTACCAATCTTACCGCTACCTCAACGATAAATAATAGAGTCGATCTGGCCTGGACCGATAACTCCAATAACGAAAGCGCATTTTTGGTTGAGCGCAGTACGGATGGAGTTAATTTTGTTCAGCTTGCGATCTTGAATCCCAATTCGACCAGCTACATCAATATTAGTTTGTCTAATGGAACCTATTATTACCGGGTGCGGGCAACGAGCTATGTAGACGGAAACTCGGACTACTCAAATGTCGCGTCTGCAATGGTTGCAACGATAGTCGGGCCCGTGCCCCAGGCTCCCACAAATTTACAAGGCGCGGCTTCTTCTACTGGGGTGGGCTTGACGTGGACAGATAACTCTAGTAATGAAGCTACGTTTAGAATTGAACGTAGTACCGACGGGGTTGCTTTTGCCGAAATTTGGAATGTCGGGGCAAATGTAACTTCGTACACTGACAGCGCTCTGATCAATGGAACATTAACATATTATTATCGGATACGGGCGAATAATGTCAACGGTGGTTACTCTTCATATTCAAATACGGTAGTGGTCACCATGCCTGCAACCACAGCCCTTCAAGCTCCCAGCAATCTTCAAGTACAAATGAACTGGAGCAGATTTTCAGGCTATATCAACTATGCCTATCTTACCTGGAGTGATAATTCAGCGAGTGAGCTTGGTTTTAAGGTTGAGACAAGTACTGATATGGTGAATTTCGTTGAAACAAACTCCGTGCCGCAGAATTCGACGGACTTTGCGTCCAATTCAGCACTTACCACCGGCCAGTACGCCTACCGCGTACGCGCTTTTGATGGCGCTGGCAATTCCGCTTTTTCTAACATTGTCACGGCCATTGCGGCGCCTCTTTCTCTGACTCGCCCGGCAGTAAATGATACTTGGCTAGTAAACTCCAGCCACGTAATACAATGGCGTGGCGGCAGAGTTGAGTGGCCCGTTTCGATTGAGCTTCGCAACAGTGCTAATACCCAAACCGTAACTACTATTGTGGCAAACCTAACCAATTTGCTAGATTACCAATGGACAATTCCGTCTTCAATTGCGGGCGGTCAGTACATTGTCCGCGTTTTCTGCGCAACCTGCGACCTAGCGGCACCCGGGGCCTTTGGCGACAGTCCCATTTTTAGCATACCTGGCGCGCCAATTCCAGTTGGAACTGTTGGCAATAACTCTAGTCTAACTGTACAACGGCTATTTCCCGGTCTGTATGAAAATACCACGTACAACATCCAACCATCTGATCCCGAAGGAATTAAGAATACTATAATCAATAAAACCAATGGGTCATCTGTATTAGGTGCAGATCCACCGTGTAACACATCATTGTCGTCGGGGGCGGTAACTTTGCTGCCTTCAGATTTTCCGTTAAGTGGTTACGTCGTGGATTGTCAAAATCCATCCACCTCGTATGCGGTTCAAGCTAATATGCCACCATTGTAGAATCTAAATGAAGTATCAATAAATCTCTCCGTCCGAAGTCATAGCATGGTTAGAATAAAAATCACCTCTCTTTGGACGAGGTGATTTTAGTTTTCCACGAGCTACACTGGTAAACTTACTCACCGCCTAAAGGCGCTGGTTTATTTGGTTAAACAAAACCCTCCGTCAGCGGATCTCCGCCCGGGGGTTCGCTATTTTAAATTTACTGTTTCGGATGCAATTTATACCACTCGAATGTTTTCTGTAAACCTTGTTCAAGCGATATCTCCGATTCCCAGCCGACTAATTTTTTAATCTTAGTAACATCCGCCAGACGGCGCTTAACGCTGCCCGGGGGGGACGGCTTCACGTCAAGGGACTGTGGGTGCCAGCCAGTCACGGCAAACAACCGCTCTGCCAGCTCGGTCATGGTAATCTCTTGGCTGGCACCGATATGCACGGTTTCAATAGGCTGATGATCGGTTGCCGGGGAATCCATAAGCAGCTTAAAGGCGCGGACCACGTCGCCAATATAGCAAAACGTGCGCGTGTCGTTGCCGATAATGGGAAACGGATCAACGCGCTCGGCCACGCGCCGACAATATTCCGGAATCACATGTTCGTACCCGGCGCGCGGACCGTAAAAATTATGGGGCCGAACAATCACCGCGCGCAGGTTATACTGCTTGGCATAGTGAATAACAAATGGCTCGCCAACCAGCTTGGACGCGTCATACGAGGCGCGCGGATTGTAAGGGTCGGCAATCACGAGTGGCACTCCTTCGGGGGTAGGAATGGGAAGGTTATTGAATGCCTCGAGAGCGCCGGCGTACACTTCGCTTGAAGAAGTAAACAACAGTTTCCCGGACGCGTTTTCGCGGCGAAACCACTCCAGCACATAGATAAGCGCGAGTGTGTTAATGCGCAGCACCTCGTGCGGAATTTCGTAGAACAATTTGGTGCCGTTCACGGCCGCCAGATGGTACACGTGGTCGTAGCCGTTTCCGAGCGTCTGGAAGGACGACTGGTCGGTAAGATCGAGGTTGTGGAACGTGACGCGCGGATCCTGGAGCAACTCCTCAAGATCTTCATCAAACTTCCCGCGAAAATAATTGTCCGTGAGGACAATCTCCACATCAGAATTGTGCAAAAGATACGTAGCCAGGTGATAGCCAATAAACCCCGCTCCGCCGGTGATAAGAATTTTTTTCATATTAAACTTTTTTTCTAGCCCAAACCCACAAACTCTTAGGATTTTCAAGTTCAACGCGTACGATCTCTAAATCAGCATCAGTGAGCAAAATTCGAACACGCTCCGGAGTTAAAGCCACACCGTAAAACCACCACCAGCGATGAATAGGAGCACCGGTTCGCAGTTGTAATTTTGCCAGTGCGCCGGGTTTTAAGGTGCGGGCAATTTCGGAAAAGTAATCACGAACGATTGACTCACGTGCAAAATATTTAAAAACGTCATAAGAAAAAATCAGATCAAAATGATTGTTGGGAGCCGGAATCGTGGCGCCGGGTGTTTCCGTCCACACAATATTGGCGGCACCGGTGAAACGCTTTTTGGCAATGCCAAGCATTGCCGGAGAAATATCAAGAGCGTGGACTTCTTTAAAATTCTTGGCAAAAAATTCGGTGAGACGGCCGACTCCCGAACCGATTTCTAAAACTCGTTTGTTATTGGCATCGTTAAAAAATTGATCATTGGCAACATAGAAGGCATAATCTTCTCCTCCAGATTCTCGAACCTCAAATTCGTCTACTTTTTCACCGCTTTTAGTGTCAGGGTGAGCATAATAATACGGATTTTTTACAGCTAATTTCTCCCAATGTTCTTTGGATTGCTCGATGGTAGGTTCTGGTATTTTATGTTCAATACTAAGTACAATTGGTTTCACTAAATGACGCAACCATCGGATCGACGTCTTGGCATTCAACCATCTCCAACTACGCAGTACCGTGCCAACCACTCGTGAATTAAAATATTCGTAATCCCAGGTAGAAAACCACTGGGTGAGCGTGGGATATTTTTTGACCACCTGCTGATGATATTCGTTCGCCGCCGCAATGCCCTGAAGCAGCGGCACCGGCACGCGCCCCTCGCTCATGCGGATATAGGCCCGCAAATCTTTGGGCAGGCAATGCCCACCAAAAGCCTGGCCATAGCGCAGGTAACTCTTGCCCTCAAAAATAAAATCGATGATTCGTTCGGTCTCTTTCCGAACAACGTCATTCGTGGGAAGCCCAATGCTATTGCCAAATTCGTTGACAAAGGCAACCCGGGCGGCGTTCCAAATATTCGAAAGATATTTTATGTAGGCCGCCTCGCGCGGCTGGCCCTGGAAAATTTTATAAGCACGGCTTTGCCACGCTTCTAAAAAACTCGGCAGGGCTATTTCCCGGCGCATGCCCGCCACGAAATAATAGGGATTTAAACTTTCCTCTACGGCCCTAATTTCGTGCAAAAATTCTGGCAGATAGACATCAAATGGCAGGGAATCCAAGAGGTTAGGTAAAATAGTGGAACGCAGAATAACTCTACCTTGCGCGTCACGCAGTGAATTGAGGGCGGCGGAAATGAGCGAGATGTCTTGCTCGCCGGCTTCGCTTACGCGATCCCCAATGCAGACGATATACCAGGTGGAAGAGCTATCTTTTTGGAGCAAGGTCTGGAGAGAATTGATTTCTTGATAGAGAAGCTGAAATTGATCAACATAATGCAGGCGTGGCGCCACTACATCATAAAAAGACACGTCATAGCCCATTCTGCGGAGGGCGATGGCGTTCGCTTGACCAACCCAGCCATAACCAACAATCACGATGACTTCTTTTTTAGTATTGGACATATTTGATTATATCAAAGCTGGGGAATTTTATACAGCGTAATCATGCCGGCAGCAACCACTTTTTCTAAGTGCGGTATAAATGTCAGATCCCATTCCGGGTGTATATTTTTATCCCATACAATATAATCGACATGATAAGCTCGTAAAACGTTTAAAATATTGTTCGGGTCTTCTGCTAATACTGTATACTCACGCGATAAAGACGCCAAAGTTGCTGCCCGCTCTTGGAGTAGCACTGGATCAGACCGTAATAATTTATCATGATAAATGTAATAATCCAACCCCGACCAATAACCTTCAAGATTAGTGTAGAGATCTTTATACAACGAAGGCCGATCGGGATAGTTTAACTCACTTGTTAAATATCCAGAAAAATTATGCCGCGACAATTTATTAAGATAACTATAGACAAACAGCGCGTCCTTAAACCGCTGAATCGGCGTCGTATGCACTGTACCCACACTATGCCAAAACAGATCATGCGAAGTGTAAATAATAAAAAGGTAGGCAGAGGCATCATCTTCAGCCAAAATAACACCGGGACGGTCTGTCTTCTGAAGCCAATCAATCAGCGGTCGGTAATTCTGTTCGTTCATTTTATTGGCATATGTTGTCCACAGCGACTGATA
>CAZXIF010000060.1:0-5408 GCA_964640395.1 uncultured Gammaproteobacteria bacterium
TGGTAATTACGTACATAATAGTGTACACTTATTATTCTTGTCAAGCAAATCGTGCTATCAACATCATCTACCTGTCAACATCATCTACCTTGCTCCATCTGGCCACACCTGTTACGATAGACTACGTTTTAAATAATTATTGACATGACTTCCGCGCTAGAAATTCTGAAAACTACCTTCGGCTATGATGAATTTCGTCCGCCCCAGGCCGATATTATCGCGGCCGTGCTCGCTGGACAAGATACCTTTGTGCTGATGCCCACGGGAGGCGGCAAATCGCTCTGTTACCAACTGCCCGCGCTCATGCTGCCGGGGCTTACCGTTGTGATTTCACCGCTGATTGCCCTCATGAAAGATCAGGTGGACGCGCTGCGGCTGAACGGTATCAAAGCCAGTTATCTCAACTCTACCCTGTCCCCTGCCGACCGCGAGGCAGTTTTTAAGGCTCTTAACCAACAACAACTAAGTCTGCTCTATATCGCGCCGGAACGACTATTTTCTAATGAACAACAATTTTTGGGGTGGCTTAAAAAGTTGCCGGTGTCTTTGTTCGCGATTGATGAAGCGCATTGTATTTCGCAGTGGGGGCATGATTTTCGTCCGGAATATCGCCTGCTCGCGCACTTAAAAACCGTTTTTCCGACTGTGCCGACGATCGCGCTTACCGCGACAGCAGACCAATTAACTCAGGACGATATTATTAAAAAACTGGCTTTACGCGAGCCGCAAGTGTTTAAGTCTAGTTTTAAACTGCCGAACATTTACTACTCGGTGGAGCCAAAGCGTGGGATGTATCCGCGCTTGGTAGAATATTTGATCGAGCATCGTGATGATTCGGGGATTATTTATACGCTATCGCGTAATTCTGCCGAATCACTGGCGACCGATCTGCGGGGCGAGGGATTTGCGGCCGCGCCCTATCATGCGGGGCTAGCCTCACCGATACGGCAAAAACACCAGGAATTATTTTTGAAAGATGAAGTGAAAATAATGGTGGCCACGATCGCGTTTGGCATGGGAATTAACAAATCGAACGTGCGCTTTGTGATTCACGCTGATTTGCCGAAAAATATCGAGAGTTATTATCAAGAAACGGGGCGCGCGGGGCGCGATGGGCTGAAAAGCGAAGCGCTCCTATTTTATAGCGGCGGGGATGTGATGAAGTTGCGTCGGTTTGCTCAGGTGGAAGATAATCCGGAGCAAACGCGCGTAATGCTGCACAAATTACAACAAATGGCTGATCTGTGTGAAGCGCACAGCTGTCGGCGCCAAAGAATGTTGCATTATTTTGGGGAAACCGGCGCGCCGGATAATTGCGCCAGTTGTGATGCCTGTCTCACGGATTATGAACGTTTTGATGGCACGATTATTGCTCAGAAAGCGCTGTCGGCCGTGGCGCGACTCGGGGGCAATTATGGACTGACCTACCTGGTAGAATTTTTGCGTGGTTCAAAATCGGCCAAAATTAAAAACGAGCATAAACTTCTTAAGACCTATGGTGTGGGCGCGGATTTTTCGAAAGAGCAATGGTTTAAGTATCTAAAGGATTTGATTGGCGGCGGCTGGCTGAGGCAAAGTGGCGCGGAATATCCGGTCGTGCAGTTAACGACCAAAAGTCCGGCTGTGCTGAATGGGACGCAGAAGGTAGAACTCGTCCAGTCGCGCAGTACGCGCGTGGTGGCGTCGACTGAGTTGCCACATGAAGCGGCCTTGTTAGTTGAGCTGAAAGCGATTCGTAATCGGTTGGCTCAGGCTGAAGGGGTGCCGGCGTACTTAATTTTTTCTGACGCGACGTTGCTTGAGATGGCGACGTATTTGCCACAGTCAACCCTTGATTTGCGGAAAATTTCTGGTTTTGGCGAGGTGAAATTGGCCCGGTATGGACAGGAGTTTTTGCAGGCTACGAAACAATATTGCGCGGAACACGACTTAACCACGCGGATTGAACAAAAAATTCCGAAACGGGAACGAAGCAATCGGAAGGAACGCTCAAGTGACACCAAGGTACAGAGTTTACAATTGTTTAAAGCCGGAAAATCAATTCCTGAAATTATGGAAATCCGAAATTTAGGGATTTCCACGATTGAAAGCCATTTAGCGTATTTTGTGGGAACCGGAGAAGTGGCAGTGGCTGAATTGGTAGTGCCGGAAAAAATTTCCGCTATTGAGGAAGTGATCAAACAATACGGGTCTGCCGCGCTAGCGCCGCTCAAGGCGGCGCTGGGTGAGGGGTTTAGTTATGGCGAAATTCGGGCGGTGGTGGAGTGGGTGAAGTGGTTGATAACCAGAAGCACACCTTAGGCGGTTGTTATGATTTAAAAATAATACCTTTAAGCATTTACCGGTAGCAAAAAATCATAACCATTAACACCCACTTCTTTTATTAATTGGCGTTGAATTTTGGCAATATCATCATGCGGCCCAGCAATATAAAAGGGCTTGTTTTGTGGTCCGCCAAAGGTGATATCGTGTTCTTGGGTTATGGTCTCATCACCCAAAACATACCGAGCTAAATTAAAATCTGAATGCGCTTGAAAACCAAGTTTCTGGGCGTACGCAATAGCTCCAAAAATTATGGACTTGGCACAGTTAAGCTGAACTTGAATTGGTTCTTGGTCAAAGTAACAAGCAGGCAGGATTTCATCCAGCATTTCTTCCCGAGCAATATCGGCATGACAAAAGGCGTCTTTAACACCCAAACAAAAGATGTCCACCAGGAAGTTAGCCAAAATTAAACGGCCGTTGGCCTGGAGTCGGCTCACCGTAATTCGCGCCAAGCCTGATTCTTTCCAATCGGAATTAATATAGACATGATCAATAGGAAAGGTGTAGGCCGATTTAATCAATCGTTTTTTAGCAGCGTAATCAAGAGACGAACGGGGCGATCGAGCCAACTGTTCATCCTGAGCCAGACAACACTTTTTATACTTCTGGCCCGATTGACAGGGACAAAGATCATTGCGTCCAATAGTAATCATATATTTTTATTTTAAAACAATTTTAAGGTAACATCTTCTATTTTTTACTTTTCTTGATACTATTACCAAACTGACGACAAGTCAATAGTGATTGCTCAAAAAATTGTTTTGTTATAGTAGTAGGTAGTAGGTAGTAGTAAGTATAGTAAGTATTGACAAAATGGTCAAAATTTTCTATTATTTAGCTTAACTAAGGACTTCTTACCTAAGATAGTAATTATGAATGATCTCTTGCAAACTATCACTGAAAAAAAAGCCCGGCTTGATTCTTTCCATCCGCTACCACCGGAACTCATTACCAATCTGGAGGAGTGGTTCAAAGCAATTAATCATTCCCTCGATATTTATCTGGAGGCAGTCGCGCCCAAATAATGCTTATGTCGCACGATTCTCCCTTTGGCACTCGTTCCATTCCAGTTACCGTCGACAAAAGCCATTTGATCACCATTGGCGAAAAATTGTATACCGAAAAAACCAGTTTTATCCGGGAGCTGGTGAATAATGCCTACGATGCCGACGCCACCGAAGTGCAGATTGATATTACGCCCACGACGATCGTGATCCGTGATAACGGGAGCGGCATGAGTGAAGCCGGACTGAAACAATATTTTACGATTGGTTCTTCCGAGAAAAAAACCGTGCAACTCAGCCCGCGATTTGGGCGCACGCGTATCGGTGAATTTGGCATCGGCAAGTTTGCGGCCTTGGCCGCCTGCCGCACTTTTGAAGTGGCCACGCAATCCAACTTGTGGCATGCTAAACTCACTTTTGATAAAGAAATTTGGTCGCGTCACGCCGGTTGGGAGCTAGAGATTGAAGTGTTACCGCCAACGACCCGGGGGAATGGCACCACGCTGACGCTCCATCATTTAAACACCCAATTCATCCCCGGCAAAGTGCGTCGGTATTTAATCGAAAAAGCGCCGCTCGCGGTGCCTAATTTTGCGGTGTTTGTAAATGGCGAACGAGTGAGTGAGGAATTGATTACTGGCCGCCGGCTACCGATTGACCTGACTACTTCGTATGGTCCAATTACGGGAACGCTCGTGATTACTCCGGCCAGCAGCCGCAACGCCTTGCCGGGTATTGCCGTGGCCGTCAAAAATATCGTTATCCGCTCGGAGCAATTTGGTCTCGAAAGCAGTCGTAAATTAGGGGTGACTCGGCTGGCTGGACGGGTTAATGCCAACTGGCTCCCCATCACCAGCAGTCGCGATGATTTTCTGCGGGATAGCGCTGAATTTGTTGTTTTTACGCAAACGGTAACCAAAGAAATTGACAAGGCGCTTAAACTCATCCGTGAAGAAGGTCATAATAAAGCCAACCTCCAGGCCTCGCGTGTACTCAAAGATGCGCTGCAACGCATCGGTAAAGCCATGAAACGCCACCGTGGATTATTCCCCGGGGCAGCAGTACCGCTGGGTACGACTGCGCCGGAGAATGGGACAGATGCACCGAGCGTGGTGGGGTATGAAATTTCTGACTCCGAGTTTATTCCCAGCCAAGAAGACTTGGACCCTGATTTGCAAGCCCGTTTGCAAACTGGCCAAGCCGGTAAGCCACGACGCGGCCGACCTCAGGGTATGCTGGGGAATAAATCCGTCATTCGCACGCTCCGGGTAGCCAATCTCGATATTGCCGTGCGCTTGGAACATCTCGGCGATGAAGATGAATCGCTCGTATCAAGCGGAGTGATCTACATCAATTTGGATCATCCGCTGTATCGTACCTACCACAGTAACGACGATTTGCTCACCATCCATATCGCCCGCGTGATCACCAAAGAACTGGCCTTGCAGACCGGCATTGTGGACGCCAGCCGCGCGTTTGCCCTGCAGGCGGAACTGTTGACCAGCGCGTTGAAGGGGAAAGGAATATAGTATTGCCTTACTAGTATGCCAGCAACAAAAAAGAAATTATCACCGACCGATATCACCCCAGCCGACCATACGGCCTATATTGCGTTCCACAATGCGGTGAATACTGATGAAGTGTCTGTCGCCGCAGCTGTGGCACGACGCGAGAGTCTTTTTGCAACAACGGTGTCCGGCGAAAAAAAGCGTCGCCTACTATTCCTGTTGGGCCATGCCGATACACTCGAAGCGTACGAAGCGATTAGCAAATATTTGCAGCAGCCTGATCCCGAGTTAACCGCCTGGGCCACATTATCACTGCAAGAATGCGCCAGCAATCTAAAAAACGATTTATTGAACGACAATCAAGTGGGGATATTCGGCGTAGTGAATAACCGTTTGCGCTTTTGGTTTGTGGTGAGTACGGTTTCTGACCAACTGTTTACTAAAGAACAAAAACAACTAATTGATAGGGTTTACAAAAAAGTCGCCCATGGATTGGATTCAAAAATTGATAGCATCGAGTTTGGAAAAAATTACGCTCTCATTACCTGTTTAATTTTCATAGATGTTGCTC
>CAZXIF010000061.1:0-4218 GCA_964640395.1 uncultured Gammaproteobacteria bacterium
TATCCTCTATTCATTAAAAGCGCTTTATCCTAAAGTCGGTTTTTTCTTTATCCACCCACACGATACAAGATACACATAATACGATACAAAAGATGCTTCGTTTATTTTTTTCACCTATGATATACTAATTATCGTCATGGACTCAATTATCGCTTTGTATCGTTTTCCATGTATCGTGTATCGTTAAACCTAATTATTCTTAAATTCCTAATTCTTGTTACTTTAATACTTTTTACTTCACTCAACACTATGTCCGAAATCACCAAAGCCATTCAAGCTCTCTGCGAGGCCAAAAATCTTACTTACGAAACCGTAATGGAGACTATTGAGATTGCGCTGGCCGCCGCCTACCGTAAAGATTTTGGCAACAAACAGCAAAATATCAAAGTTCACTTCGACCCTGATACCGGCGACATGAAAGCCTGGGATATTAAAACCGTGGTCGAAGATATCGAGCCAGAAGCCCTCGAAAAAGCTCAAGACGAGCTCTTGGAGCGTCGTCAAAAAGCCCGCGAAGCCGACCGCGAACTCACCGAAGAAGACACCGCCGATTTGCCCCGCTTCAACCCCAAAACCGAGATCATGAAAACCGAAGCCAAACAGATCAAAAAATCCGCTACCCTCGGTGAAGTTTTGGAAATCGTCCTCGAAATTCCCCATGAATTTGGACGCATGGCCGCGCAAACTGCCAAGCAAGTCATCATCCAAAAGATCCGTGAAGCCGAACGCAACATGGTGTTTGGTGATTTCAAAACCCAAGAAGGCCAGATTATCCAAGCCACCATCCAACGCGTGGAAGGCCGCAAAATATTGATTGACTTAGGCAAAATTACCGCCGTCTTACCTCAAGACCAGCAAATTTTTCGCGAAGTCTACCGCCCGGGTAGCCGCATGAAATTTTTTGTGGTATCCGTCACCATGACGATCCGCGGCCCGGAGATTATCTTGTCACGCGCGCATGTGGGCATGGTAAAAGAAATCTTCAAACAAGAAATCCCCGAAGTAGCCGATGGCGTGATTGAGATCAAAGGTGTAGCTCGTGAAGCCGGCTTTCGCTCCAAAGTGTCCGTCGCTACCACCGATCCGGCCATCGATCCGATCGGTTCCTGCATTGGCCAACGCGGCAGCCGTATCAACACCGTAATCGAAGAATTAGGCGGCGAAAAGATCGATGTGATACAATACAATCCCGATGCCGCCCAATATATTACCAAAGCCTTGTCTCCAGCCAAAGTATTGAGCGTCACATTAAATGAATCCGACCAGATAGCGACCGTACTCGTCCTACCCGAGCAATTTTCTTTAGCTATCGGCCGCAGCGGACAGAACGTACGCCTCGCCTCAGAGCTCACCGGTTGGAAAATCAGTATCCAGCAAGATGGCGTAGTCGCCGAACCAGCAGCGGTCGCCCCAGACACTGACGAAACTACTGAAAAGCCTGATAAAGAGTCTGAAAAATCAGCAGAGAAAACTAAGGAGGTAGCTGAAGAACCGGCCGCAGAAATCACTCCGGTCGTACCCACCGATGAAAGTAAAGACACCATTGAATAGTGCGCGGCAATGTCGAAATCCGTATTTATTGACCGAAGGGAAACATGACGAATGCTAAATTGATTGATCAGTGTCGAATTGCATTTGAAATTAGGTTCGATCGGAAAGATAAGCTTGGAAATTGGAATTTTTATTCGTAATTCGTCATTCGTAATTCGTCATTTTTATATAGTTCTATGTTCGGAAACCTCTTCCACGTCGCCCTCTACCAGCCGATATTCAATCTCTTCGTCGGTCTCTACAACATTCTCCCCGGTCACGATGTTGGTGTGGTAATTTTTATCATCACGCTCGCCGTGCGCGCCCTCGTCTACCCGCTCACGTCTTCTTCCATCAAAGCCCAACGCTCGCTGCAAGAAATCCAGCCGAAGTTGGAAGCCCTAAAAAAGCAACATGCCAATGACAAACAAGCCCTGGCCCAGGCCACGATGGAGATGTACAAAAATAACAAGGTAAACCCGCTCACTTCCTGCTTGCCCATGTTGGTTCAGTTGCCGATCCTCATCGCTTTGTACTTAGTGCTGCGCGATGGGCTGGCTTCCAAAGACATTGCTACCTCTCTCTACTCGTTCGTCCAGAATCCCGGTACCATCAATCCGGTATCGCTTAATATCTTCAACCTCTCGACACCTAGTTACGTCCTGTCAATTTTAGCCGGCCTCGCCCAATTCTGGCAGGCGCGCAGCCTGACCCGTAAAAGCCCTCCAGCCACGGCAGGCGCCGGTGGCAAAGACGAGAATATGATGGCCATGATGAACAAACAAATGCTCTACGTCATGCCGGTTTTGACAGCCGTTATTGGTTTCAGTTTGCCGGGCGGCCTGACTCTTTATTGGTTCGTGAGTACCGCGCTCATGGCGCTCCAACAACAATTTCTATCTAAACAATCGTCTTCTTCTAATCCTCCGCCAGCAGTAATCGAAGGGCAAATTGTAAAATGACTAAAAAAATATTTAAAAGCCTCATCACCCGATGGGGCTTTTTTAAAAGACCAATGTCGATTATACTAGTATAATGAACAATACGACTCTTTCCCAATCAATCCTTAAAACCTTGGCCTATTTCGACCTGTTCAATCACCCCCTCACCGCCCCCGAACTCTGGCGTTTTTTGTGGCAACCGCAAGGCAACGGTCACGGATTCCTCTCTTCCGCAGAGGAGAGGTCAGGGAGAGGTTTGGTCACAGCACTCACGACTTATGAAGATTTTTTAGTAGCATTAGATGAATTGTTAGGTCACTCCCAAATAACCACCAAACACGGCTATTATTTTTTGCCTGGCCGGGCCGATACCATCACCGAGCGTCAAGCCAAAATTGTTCCGAGCGACCGCTGGCTCCGTCGGGCGCGCTTCGCTGCCCGACTCATCGCCGGGATTCCGTTTTTAAAAGCAGTGGTTGTCTGTAACTCTGTTGGCGCAGAATTGGCTACCTCCGAGAGTGATATTGATGTGCTAATCATCACCGCGCCACGCCAGGTCTGGTTCGTACGATTTTGGTGCAATGTCATCCTGCGGCTAACAAATCTTCGCACTTACGGAGACCGTTCCGCCGGCAAAATTTGTCTGTCATTTTTTATCGATACCGACCACCTCGATCTTGGCCCCTATCGAGTCGTTCCAGACGACATCCATTTCGCCTATTGGCTGTTTCAAATGGTAGCCGTATATGATCCCAATAACCAATATCAAAAATTATTAGCGGCCAATCATTGGACTGCCAATTTTTTGCCACATAGTTATCTAGCCGCTGATTCCGGCGTCTCCACCAAGCCATCTCCTCAAAGTCTGATAAAAAAGAATCTGGAGCGATTACTCGTAACTACGTTTGGTTGTTGGCTTAACCAAACTGTTAAAAAGTGGCAATGGAACAAACTCAAACCAAGCCTCAAACAAGCTGCCACCGATCCTAATCACCACGTGATTCTACAGGAGGGGATACTGAAGTTTCATGAACATGATACTCGGGAGTACTGGAGAAAAAGATGGTTAGAAAAAAGTTAGGTTATCCCCACCACTCCCCTTGCTAAAATCCACCCCATTTGCGATTATGAAAATAATCTAATCAATGATTAAAATTGTATGGAGGGACAAAATCACTTACCACCACATCACCTCGGACACCTCGTCACCAAGACTCTTATCCTGAGCGTCAGCCTAACCATAGCTACGCTCATTTTTTTTACCACCTCTATCACCATCGCAGCCACCCCCTCCTCCGGCCTCATCACCATCCCCACCACCCCTTACACTTCCTACACCCCAATCAAACACCTCAAAACTCCGGTATCCCGCACCCCAAACAACACCATCTTCGGCGCCCCACTCACCCTCACCCCCGAACAACTCGCCGCAGCGCGTAGCGACGCGGTCGCCGAGGCCTTCAATCACTATCTCGATCAACTCCAAGCACAGGAAGCCAAGACCGCAGCTGCCATTGATCCGGCCACCGACCTTAACACCGTCATATCTTCTCCTGAATTTACTAATCTCCTTAACTCAGCTCAGTCTACCGACGATCTCCTTGCCCTCACCGATAATCCTACCACCCCCGTCCCTCTCGCCGCTGGCATTCTGTTAATCCTGTCCCTTGGCCTCACCGCCTGGGCCATCTCGTATCGTGAAGCTCAGATTGCGGCTGCAGAAGCCGCGGCCGCGGCCGCTACCCTC
>CAZXIF010000062.1:0-4189 GCA_964640395.1 uncultured Gammaproteobacteria bacterium
CAACCACCAACCGACGGGCTCTCTCCGGCAAAGCCGGTAACAGCGCTTGATACCTTTGTTTTTGCAGAGTGAGTTCGTTCATGCATATATGATAGCACAGCATCAGGGAGAGTTGAAGTTGTTATTTATTTAAGTCCCCTAACCGAGACATAGCAAAAAATCATTTTACCCCACTTGTCATTTCGAATCCCCGTCGCAGGGGTGAGAAATCTCTGTCCAAACGGTTACCGTTGGCCGGACAGAGATCCCTCGTCAGCTGCGACGTCTCGCTCAGAATGACAGGCGTGGGTAGGATTTAAAAAATAAACTGAGTATTAAAAAAAGGGACACCGATTCCCAAGTAAATTAATAAATGGATGGAGATCCCTTTTTAGGGCTGTCTCTACAGAACCGGTTGCCGTCCGAAGAAGGCAAGTGGCTCAATGTGGTCAGACAGAAAAAATTCACCAAACCGCTTGATGGTATTACCCCTGGCGTTTCTGAGGCTAGGCCTAGAGAACGCAAAAAGTGGGGTTTACCGAGGAAGAAGTCTGGGTTCGCCGCTACCTGTATTTCGCTGTTGCGATGTAGGCAACGGTAAACCGCGTCGACTTTCCTTTTTTTTAAGGAGTTTTGGTGTGTTTCAATGAACTAAAATTAGTATACCAGGGAAAAGTGGTTTTGTCAAGTTTTGTATAGGCTGGTCTATACAAATAAGAAATTTAGCTGAGATTGGATTAAATTTAATTTGTATACGATAGTTTATACACAGTTATGCGCACTTACGCACAGAGTTATCCACAGTTTGTATAGGTAAGTGTAGACAAAATCAGGCTTAAATCATGCAGACACTCGACTTCCTGGCCCGTCTCACCAGTCTTGAGCGGAGCTAACCACGGCTCGACTACGGGGAGGTTTTGCTGAAATAACTCATAGGATTAGGCCATAAATTGGCTTAAATACCGCGGTATTGACAATTACTAAAGTATAGTTTAGTATGTTAATATAAATTACTAAAGTATAGTTTAGTATGCTTAATAGCAAGCAGATAATTGAAATTTTAGCACCGTGGAATTTTTGGCAGCACGCGGTAATGACTGGGATTGATAGGGAAGTATATGTGGCTGCCTTGTATCAGCAAAAAGATCTCAAAGAGGTCAGTGTGGTTTTGGGTGTGCGCCGTTCTGGTAAGTCGACGGTACTGCTCCAAACTATTAAAAAATTGATTGAGTGTGGGGTGCCGGCGCGACACACGCTCTATGTTAATTTTGAAGAACCGGCCTTTGCTCCATACTTGACGCTGGAGTTTTTGTTACAGCTCTATCAGAGTTATCAAGAGCAGCTGAAACCGACCGGCACCGTCTATATCGTTCTTGATGAAATTCACCTAGTGCCGGGCTGGGAACGTTTTGTGCGCGGGCTGTATGATAAAAGTAGCGCGGTCAAAATATATTTGACTGGTTCAGCCGCGCATTTATTGTCTAAGGAGTATGGGGTCGCTTTGACTGGTCGAACCTATACCACGATCGTGTGGCCGCTTAGCTTTAACGAGTTTTTGAGTTTTAAACAACTCGCTTCCGCACCGTCCCAAGCGCACCTTTTACAGGAGTATCTGGAGTATGGTGGATTTCCTCAAATTGTTTTAACCAAGCGACCCGAGGACAAGCGCCATTTGCTCAAAGAGCAATACAGCGCTCTTTTGGAAAAAGATGTGGTAACCCGCTACGCGGTCCGGGCCATTCGGGAATTGAAGGAGTGTATGCTCTATATTGTCAGTCAGAGCGGACTGCCCTTATCTGGGTATGCGGTAGCGGCGCAGCTCGGGATAACGCAGCCGACGGTTAATAAATTTTTAGAGTACGCGCGTGAAGTTTGGCTGATTCGAACGGTAGAGCATTTTTCTTATTCGTTGGCACGACGCTTTAAACACCCCAAAAAAGTCTATGTTATTGATCCGGGACTATACCAGGCGATTTCGCTGTCGTGGTCAGAAAATAAAGGACGGTTATTTGAAACCGTGGTGGCGATTGGTTTGCTGCGTCATAATGAGGAAATTTTTTATTGGCAGGCCAAACAAGAAGTTGATTTTGTGGTTCGTCGGGGCAGAAAGATTGTACGTTTGATAAATGTGTGTTTAGAATTAACCGTCGGCAATCGTGAACGGGAAGTGGCCGGACTCCGGGCGGCGATGCAAGAGTTTAAACTGACGACGGCCGAGATTATCACGGTTGGTCAGGAAGAAGTGATCACGGTGCCGGAAGGCATGATTGCGGTGAGGAATTTTTTTTCCGTGGGGGAGGTAGTGGGGTGAGGAAACAATGGTGGAGAGTTATTCGTATCGTACAATAAAATTTTTATCTTACTTTTTCTTTCATGACGGCAAACATAATGCGGAAGGTGTTGGCAAGAGCTTGATTAGTTAAAACGGTGCCGAAGATCGGTTCGGAAAAATCGATGAGCGCGATATTATTGTTCCAGATGAGCAGGTTGGTGGGAATTTCGCCGTATTTGGCCGGGAGATATTCAACGTCGTAAAAACCCCGAATGATGGATTGGATTTCGGTTCCGGTAGTTTGCGAAGCGCTGGTTAATAGATCATGAAACACAATTTCTTTCTCGCGCACTTTTTTTTGATAAGTTAAGAAAAAGTCAGGTAATACTTCCGCTAGCTGCTTGGTAGAGCCGATGCCCCAGATTTCTTTGGCTTGGAGTGTTTGGAAAAAAATCTCTTTGACCTGTTCTTTGTCGGCGTAGAAGGTAATTTTGGGTTTGTTTTTTTGGGCGGTGTACAGAGCCCGTAAATCTGGTAATAGGCGGGTGAGTTTGTCGCGCTTGTAGTCGAGCGCACGGGCGAGTGATTCGGGGTCGCTGGCGAGGTATGCCTGGCGCTTGCCACGGCCTTGTACTTGGATTAGGCCTTTGTGAGCCAGGCTTTTTAGAATTCCGTAGCAGTGGGTGCGGGCGATTTTGGTGCCAAAGGCAATTTGTGGCGGGGTGGATAGGCCTTCGCTCAGAAGAAATAAATAGACTCGAATTTCCGAATCGGGCAGGCCGAATTCTTTGAGATCTTGGGGGATGGACATATAGACTAGGTCACAAACTCTAAATAGTTCTCTTGGGTAATTACTCGGAACTCGGCGTTGGGGTAGCTCTCTAAAAAATGGGTTGGTTGCTTGGTGTTATTTTGGCGCCACTTAAACTCATAGGCTAGTAGTTTGCCGTCGCGTTCCTCAATATAATCTATTTCTTTTTGATCATAGGTGCGCCAAAAATATTGATTGGCATAGATAGACTGGTAAGAGCGCTTCTTTAATCGCTCAATAAATAAATAGTTTTCCCAGAGACCCCCGATATCACCGCGCTCACTCAGGCGATTAAACTGTGCGATGACGCCGTTACGGACGCCCATATCATAAAAGTAGTATTTTTTTTTGCCTCGCACTTCATTGCGGAGATTGCGGCGTAAGCTGCTAAGGCTGATGATCACAAAACTTTTCTCCAGGAGATCAAGGTAGCGTTCCACGGTGCGCGCATTGACGCTGAGGTGCGTAGCCAATTCGTGAAGGGAGACTTCGGAGCCAATTTGCAAGGCCAGGAGCTTGACGAGATCAACCAAGGTTTGGGATTTTTTAATTTTGTCCAGGGCGAGCACGTCTTTAAATAAATAGGAGTTGACAATTTCTTCAAGCGCGCGAATTTTCGTTTCACGCGTTGAGGCAGTTAGAACTTCTGGATACGAGCCAAATAGTAATCGTTCTTCCAGTGTTTGTTTTAAATCGAACTGGTTTTGGGCGCGGGCCAACTCTAGCTCGGCGATGGGGAATAAAGTGAGCGTGATTTTGCGTCCGGTGAGTGGCTCGCCCACTTGATTAGCCAGGTCAAAGCTGGACGAGCCGGTCACTATGATGCGTAGGTTCGGGACGTGGTCAACGAGGATTTTTAGTCCCAGGCCAATGCCCGGTATCTGTTGGGCTTCATCAATGGCAATGAGTTCGTAGCCGGCGGCGTACTCTTTGATCGCCTTAAAATCATGGGAGCTCAATACCTCTTGTACGCGAATATTATCACCGGAGTCCAAACGGTATTTGAACTTGGTTTTAGCCAGGTACTGGGTAAGCAGGGTGGTTTTACCAACTCGCCGTGGTCCATAGAGTATTAGAGCTTTGTTAGGGGTTAGAAATGGCTCTAAATCGTCAAAAAAACGCTGTAT
>CAZXIF010000063.1:0-11259 GCA_964640395.1 uncultured Gammaproteobacteria bacterium
TGTTATAACCTGTGATGTCCATCACATTTCGTATATCTGGGACGGCATCAGATTCTCCAAATGGTCCGGCCAGCTCATCACGGATAGTAATTGGTTTAAAGTAGGTGTAACGAGTTTTATCCCCAAGCTGAATAGCCCAAAAGTCATAGAGCTTCTCTAAAGCAGAAATGGCATCCTCAAATAAACCGGCTGCCTCTATATTTGAGTAAACGCTAGATTTATCAATACATTTGATGATGTCGGAAATCTTTTGTCCAACAGTCAAATAAACTGGTTGAGTTTTAAAAGCCTCTAACTTTTGTCTTATTTTTTCAACTGTTTTAACCAATCTATCATCTGAAACTTGATCCAACTTTTCTTCTATGGCTTCAACCTTGGATTCAACACCTTCTTTAATTTTGATCAAGCCAAGCAAACACTCTTTTAGGCGTGAAGGATTTTGTTTGTTCATTGGATCCAACTTTTCAACTATAATTGATGTACTCGTCAAAAGTAATTCATAGGCTTTGCCTATTTTTTCATCAAAAGCAGCCACACTTTCTATGAATATCGTTATTTTTTCATTATTTTCTGAATAGTCAGCGCCTCTTTCTTCACCCAACATAGAATGGTAAATTGACTAAAAATTGATCAAATAAGTTTATACACTAACTGTAACTACTTGCTCAAATTCAGAAACGGCAACGGCCCGGTCATATACTGCGGCAATTTACCATCCCATTTCTTCACCGCTTCCAACTCTACCAACCCGGTATTACCTTTCAGCGCCTCAGCCTGGATACGAATAGCCTCCGCCTCGGCCTTGGACTGCACCACGCGCTGCTCCGCTTCGTACTTGACCTGCTCCAATTTATTTTTAGATGCCAATGCCTGCTGCTCGGCCGTCACTTTCGCTTCGATCGCTTCATTGAACGATTTAGAGAAATCAAAACTAACGATATTCACTTCCACCACTTGGATATAATTTTTACTCAAGCGCTCGGTAAGGTTTAATTTCATGTCACTTTTTACCTGTTCACGTTTGGTTATGAGTTCCTCGGCCGTATACTTGGCCGTGGCCGCCTTGATAGACTCTTGCAGTGCCGGCAACAAGAGGCGATACTCATAATCCAGAGCCACCTGCTTATACAACTCATCTACTTTGGCCGCTTCTAATTGGAAGTTCAAAGCGATCTTAGCCGACACCGTCTGCAAATCCTTGCTGGCCGCGCTGGCATCCACCTCTACCTTCAAAATACGGACATCCACGTCTTTTATCGATTCAATGAGTGGAATTTTAAAATGCAACCCGCCGTCCAACACCCGATTCACCGAACCCAAACGAATAACGATCCCCCGTGTCCCCGGACTAATGATAGTCCACGATCCGAACACCAATACTAGAGCAATGAAGCCTACGATTAAACCCGAAGCCAATTTATTCAAACCTGCTTTAATTTCCATACGTTGAGTGGTTATGCCTTAATAATATAATAAAAAAATCTAATAGTAGCATTCCCGATGCGAAAAATTCTCCAGGGCTCCTGCCACAAACGATAGACCCATTCTAACCCAAGCCGTCGCATCAGTAAAGGCGCTCGCTTCACCTTTCCCGATAAAAAATCAAATGCTCCCCCCACTCCCATCCCTATCTTGACGCCTGGCAATTTTTCCTTATTTTCAAACAACCACTTTTCCTGCTTACCCATACCAAAGGCGACGAAGAGGATGTCGGGCTTGGCCACGTTAATCTTATTCAAAAGTTTAGCCTGTTCAATAGAATTAATCTCTAGTCCAGAAACTGGAAACTCGAAACTGGAAACTGGGGGTTCGATTCCTAATTTCCAATTTCCAATTTCCAATTTCTCACCAATGATCGGCCCCTTATCCACCCCCACAATCCTCAACTTCGAAAGCATCCCTTGCAAATTGCGAGCCGTCTTCTCCACCACCTCCTCACTCCCCGACCCCAACAAAAAAATACTTTTTCCTTCTCTTTCTGCCAACCGGCACAGCTCCACCATAAAATCCACCCCCGGAATTCGCTCTAGCCGTTCAGGGGTCACCAACTGCAATCCACGACCATCACACAAATTTAAATCAGCCGCGTTTAAAACCTGTTTGTATGGTTCATCCCATTGGGCTTTTACCAGCATTTCCGGATTGGGCGTAAAAATAAGCGACATTCTTGGCGCTATCAAAAATCCGCGCGCTTTGGCCAGCGCTTCGATCATACTAACCCTATCAACTCGCACCCCTAGCACCTGCATAGACTTCAAGACAATAAAAATGTTTCGAGCAAAGGATAAACGGGAAAAGCAGTAAAAATAAGCATAGTAAAGCCATTATACCACACATTTGACAAAATATTCAACCCTGGTTATACTACTTTTATCACTCAATATACTAGAGTGATAATTACTTCCAATTTAAAAAGTTTTCCCTACTTTTATTTTAAATAAAAGGAACATGGGCCAAGTTGTACAATCACTTTGTTCCTTGCTCCATGTTCCTTGATCCTTCACCTATGAATCCTCAAAACTTCACCAACAAATCCCAAGAAGCCCTCCAACGCGCGGCCAACATCGCCCATGAGAATGGCCAGCCTCAAATCGAACCCGAGCATCTCGCCTTGTCTTTTTTGCTGGATCAAGACGGTATTGTCGCGGGTGTTTTACAAAAATTGACTATTCCCCTACCCCAAATTCAGAATCAGATCATCAGTCGTATCAACCAATTACAAAAACAACATCCAGTACAGCCTGGCACTCTTGGGCAAATCATGCTTGGACAAGCCGGAGCCAATGTCCTCCAGCAAGCCGCTGGCGAAGCCAAAAAAATGACCGATGAATACATCAGCGTCGAACATTTATTCTTAGCCCTCCTCAACCAGACACACCCCGTCAGCCAAATCTTCTCCTCGTTTGGCGCGACCTATGATACCGTACTAAAAGCATTGGCCGGATTGCGCGGTACCCAACGCGTCGACTCCCCTGATCCGGAAAGCAAATACAACGCCCTTGAAAAATATGGCAAAAACCTAACCGAGCTGGCTCGCAAAGAAAAAATTGACCCAGTCATCGGCCGTGACGATGAAATTCGCCGCGTCATGCAGATCCTCAGCCGCCGCACCAAAAATAACCCGGTGCTCATTGGTGAACCTGGCACGGGCAAAACCGCTGTAGCCGAAGGCCTCGCGCAACGCATCGTCAAAGGCGATGTGCCCGAAAGTTTAAAAAATAAAGAAATAATCTCACTTGATATCGGCGGCCTAGTCGCTGGCGCCAAATTCCGTGGTGAATTCGAAGAGCGCCTCAAAGCCGTACTGAAAGAAATTCATGCCGCCGCCGGAAAAATCATTCTCTTCATTGACGAACTACATACGATTGTTGGCGCCGGCGCTAGCGAAGGCGCGGTAGACGCTGCCAACATGCTAAAACCAGCCCTCGCTCGCGGAGAACTCCGCACTATTGGCGCGACTACCCTCAAAGAATACCAAAAATATATCGAAAAAGATGCCGCGCTCGAACGCCGCTTCCAACCAGTCTTGATAAACGAACCAAGTGAAGGCGATACCGTCGCCATTCTCCGCGGTATCAAAGAAAAGTACGAAGTCCACCACGGCGTGCGTATCACCGATGCCGCCCTTATTTCCGCGGTCAAACTCTCCGAACGCTACATCACCGATCGTTTCCTCCCTGACAAAGCTATCGACCTCATCGATGAAGCCGCCTCCGCCCTACGCCTCCAGATGGATTCCATGCCCGAAGAATTGGACAAGATGAAACGCACCGCCATCAAACTCGAGATTGAAAAACGCGCCCTCGCCAAAGAAACCGATCCCGAATCCAAAGCCCGCCTGTCCAAAGTAGAAAAAGAATTGGCCGAAGTGAACGAACAGAGCCACGGCCTGGAAGCCAAATGGAAAAATGAAAAAACCATCATCACCCGTATCCAGGAATACAAAAAAGAGATTGACCGCTTAAAGCAGCAAGCCGATATCGAAGAACGCCAAGGCGATTTACAAAAAGTCGCCGAGATTCGCTATGGCCGCATCCCTGATTTAGAAAAATCCATCCTCACCGATGAACAAAACCTGGTCGAACTGCAGAACACGCGCGGTATTCTAAAAGAAGCTGTCACGGAACGAGAGATCGCCGGCGTAGTCGCCCGCTGGACCGGTATCCCCGTGCAAAAAATGCTCGCCAGCGAAACCAGTAAACTCACCCAAATGGAAGCCAACCTGGAAAAACGCATCATCGGCCAATCCGAAGCCGTCAAAGCCGTCTCCAATGCCATCCGCCGTTCCCGCGCCGGCATCGCGCCACCGCAGCGCCCGATCGGATCATTCATCTTCCTCGGCCCCACCGGTGTCGGTAAAACCGAACTGGCCAAAGCTGTGGCCGAATTCCTGTTCGATACCGAAGAAGCCCTGGTGCGTGTGGACATGAGCGAATACATGGAGAAGCATAGCACCGCCAAACTCATCGGCTCCCCTCCCGGCTATGTCGGCTACGACGAAGGCGGTCAGCTCACCGAGATAATTCGGCGGCGCCCCTACGCGGTGATCCTGTTCGATGAAATCGAAAAAGCGCACCCCGACGTCTTCAATTTACTTCTCCAAATCCTGGACGATGGCCGCGTCACCGATGCCAAAGGTCGTACCGTCAACTTCAAAAATACGGTCATTATCATGACCAGTAACCTGGGCAGCCAGATGATCCTCGATTTCAAAAAACGCGGTGGCTTTGGTTTCGAACAAGACCACACCAAAAAGAAAAAAGATGACCAAGAAATCAAAGAAAAAGTCATGACCGCGCTACACGAGCATTTCAAGCCGGAATTTCTCAATCGTCTGGACGAAATCATCATCTTCCACTCTCTCGGCGAAGTCGAAATCGAACAAATTGTAAATCTGCAACTCGCCGAGGTGCAGCAACGCCTCAACGAAAAAAAGATCACCCTGGTTTTCGATCCAGCAGCCAAAAAATACCTTGCCAAAACCGGCTACAATAGTGATTATGGCGCCCGCCCAATCAAACGCCTCATCCAACAGGAAATTCTTGATAATCTAGCCATGAAGATGATCAGCGGCGTCATCACTGATGGACAAACAGTACAGGTAAACCTCAAAAAAGGCGTCTTGGATATCGCCTAAGTAAAACGAGCTAGAACGTTTTACTAATCAACCAATTATTGCTATACTATGGGAGAAATTATCTCCCCTATTTTTTCGATTTTATGCTACCTTTTAAAAAGTTAATCTCCTTGGCTCTGCTTACGGCCTTAGCCGCGCCATTGAGCGTGTCCGCCGTAAATAACGCTGATTTCAACCCTCATTTCATCATCTCCGATTCTGAACTGCAGGACTACAACAGCTGGACCAGTGCCGATATTCAAAACTTTTTAGATAGCAAAGGCAGCTACCTGCGTCAATATACTACGACCGATGTCAGTGGCGCTCAGAAGACCGCCGCTGACATCATCTACGACTCTGCCCAAACCTACAAAATCAACCCTAAATATGTGCTAGTCACCCTGCAAAAGGAACAGAGTTTGATTACCGACGATGCCCCGTCCGCCCGCCAACTCGATTGGGCCACAGGCTACGCCGTCTGCGACAGCTGCTCGCGTGAAGACCCCAAAGTGGCCAAACATAAAGGCTTTGGCAAACAAATCGATGATGCCGCCGGGGTGATGCGCTGGTATTACGAAAACAAAGACACCAATTCGATCATCAAAAAGAAAGACGTGCCTATCCAGATTGATAACAAAGAAGTCACTCCCCAAAGCTGGGCCACCGCCTTTTTATACACCTACACTCCACATGAACATGGTAACCTAAATTTTTGGCGGATTTGGAATACCTGGTTCGAAGAAGTCTACCCCGATGGATCAATTTTACAATCCGCCAGTAGCACAGAGATTTGGTTAATAAGCGATGGCCAACGCCGCCGTTTTGCCAATAAATCCGCCCTCATCACCCGGGCCGACCCAAAATTAGTTATTACCGTCCCCGATATTCAACTACAAAATTATCCCATTGGGAAGGAAATTAATTTGCCCAACTACTCACTACTTCATGCCGCTTCCGGCACTACTTACCTCTTAGATTACGACACCATTCGGCCCTTTGCTTCCGACGCGGTCGTCCGTCATTTTGGCTATAACCCGCAAGAGATTATTGAAGTAAATGATCAAGATCTACTCGGATATACTATCGGATCAACCGTCGATGCCAGCAGTACCGCCCCGGCCGGCGTTATTTATCAAGTCACTGATCTAAACAATTCCTTTTATTTATTAAAAGACAGCATTCTACATCCCTTAATTGATCAAGCCATTGCCACGGTTAATTATAAAAACCTGCCAATTGAAAAGCATCTCAAAAAAGACTTAAACGCCTTCACAGTAGCTGATAACCCCATCACCTTCGTCGATGGCACACTACTCAAAGCCGCGGACAGCCAGACCGTTTATGTTTTAGAGAAAGGGAAAAAACGCCGCCTGGCTGATGACGACACCTTCGCGGCTCTCGGCTATAAACGAGAAAATATCGTACCCGTTAATCTACTCACGTTACTCACTATCCCAAGCGGTCAATCGCTATTTTTAAATAGCAGCCTGCTATCAGCCAAAAATAAATGGCTGGGAGACAACGAAGCTCCGGTCCCCAATTCATTCTCCACCAAACTCCCCAGTTATTTGGTAGCCGAATATCCGAGTGGTCGAATCCTGGCTGGCAAAGGAATTGACACCAAGCGTTCCATTGCTTCTTTCACCAAATTAATTACCGCTTACGAAACCATCCATAGTGAATTCAAGCCACAAACCACCGTGGCTTACAGCGCCAAAAAACTAAGTAAATATGACAATAAGGCGGGATTTAAAGACAAGGAAAAATTGAAAAACAACGACCTGCTAAATGCTCTTTTAGTCGGCTCTATCAATAACGCTGCCGGATTATTGGCAGAAGGCGTAGGCTTGTCTGAAGCGTCGCTTGTCTCACGCATGAACGAACGCCTGAGCGAATGGGGAGCAGACAATACAACCCTCTCCGACGTCAGCGGATTAGACAAAGCCAACAAATCAACCCCCCGTGATTTACTTAAAATTTTTACTAAGGTCTTAGCCGAGCCGCTTCTAAAACCTATCCTCAAAAAAACTACTTTCAGTTTTGCCGGCACGGTCGGGAGCAAAAAAATTTCACATCAAGTTAAAAATACTAACCAACTCTACTTCGCGCCCAGTAAAAATGAAACCTTTACCATTCTAGCCAGTAAAACTGGTTTTACGAACGAGGCTGGCAGTGTACTCATGATGCTGATTCAGGAGAAAACTACCACCAAACAATATGTAATTATTACCATGGGTAATACAGACTACACCCACCGTTTTGATGAACCCGCTCGCCTGGCCGACTGGATCACCAACGGAAAATTCATAATAGCTAATAAAAAGTAGTTTCTCTAATGTTTAATTTTTAAACAATTTTCGATACAACAATTACTTGATTTTCAAACACTAAAAACAAGGCTGCCGGACATTGTTTGGAAATTGAAAATTGGAAATTGAAAATTCAACCATATGTCGCTTGTCTTTGCGGCCATCACCCCCCATCCACCCTTGCTTATCCCCAGCATTGGCAAAGAATCAGCTCAAAAGGTTGCCAAAACCAAACTGGCCTTGGAAAAATTAGAAGAAGACCTCTACCTGGCCAAACCGGATGTTATTATCATTTTTTCTCCCCACGGCAGTTTGTTAAAAGAAGCCTTTACCCTAAATTTGTGCCCCAAATACAACAGTGACTTGCGCGAATTTGGCGATCTCAGTACTCAACTATCGTTCTCGGGCGAAATGCAATCCCTCTCTTCGCTGCGCCAAACTGCCGAAGCCGCCGGCCTGATGTGTCGTCTCATTAGCGAACCAACTATTGATCATGGCATTGCGATTCCGCTCTACTTTCTGACCAAACATTTGCCAAATATTCCCATCGTTCCGGTTGGATTTTGTGACGCGGATTGGAAAAGCCATTTGGATTTTGGTTATCTTATCAAAGAACAAATCATGAACAGCAACAAACGCATCGCCGTTATTGCCTCGGGAGATTTGTCCCACGCTCTAACCACCGATGCCCCGGCCGGATTCAATCCGCGCGCCGCGGAATTTGACCAAAAAATCCAGGATTTGTTTGCGATACAAAATACTACCGGGCTGCTGCAATTAGACACGACGCTCGTCTCCGACGCTGCAGAATGTGGTTTTCGCACCTTCTTACTCTTGAGTGGGGTATTGCGCGGAGTAAACTATACCTATCAATCCTACTGTTATGAAAGTCCGTTTGGAGTTGGGTACTTAACCGCCCATTTCGCTTTTTAATGCGGGCGGTGGGTCTCCTCTCTTCCGCAGAGGAGAGGGTAGGGTGGTTTCGCCGGTATAATGTCTGTATTCCTTTATGCTTGCTACTGTTGTATTAGCCCGTCGTGTTCCACCATCGCTTGCCTTTCTGACGTACCGTGTTCCCGAAGCACTCACGGTTAACATTGCCATCCACCAACTAGTCCTGGTTCCATTTGGCAAAAGTTTCCAATATGGCATCATTAGTGGATTAAATGATCAGCTAACAAAATCATTACCCCCCAACCAAAAGCTCAAAGATATAAAAGCGATTTGCAATCCCAAACCAGTACTCGGAGCCGAACAGTGGTTATTTTTAAAAGAAATAAGCGAACTGTATCATACCTCACTTGGCTGGCTATTAAAAAATACTCTTTTCCCGTTACAACCAAGTAAACTTAAATTTTTTGCTACCTTAAGTGAAAATGGACTCAACAAATCCCCCCTTGAGGGGGGCGTGGGGGATGTTGGTACAAACATCAACCGTTTACCACTATCAAAAACCTCACCCCGAATTAATTTTTTTAGATACGAAAACGAAGCTGTCAAACAAATCTATCTGCTGGAAAAACTGGCCAGCAACGCCGGCCAGCAACTTATCCTGGTTCCCGAAGTATCTCAACTAGCTACAGTCCCAAAACTACTTTCAGCCAAACTGGCCGACAAAATAGTTATCATTGATAGCACGACCAAGCCCAAACCTTTGTTCGCTATATGGCTCCGACTGTGGCGTGGCGAATCACTGATCATCATTGGCACACGGACCGCCCTTTTTTTACCCTGGCAACATCTTGACGCCATCTTTGTCCTAGATGAAGCCAACCCCAGCTACAAAAGTTTCGACGCCGCTCCTCGCCTCGAAACAAGGGACGCCGCCCGCTTTCTGGCCTGGCAGCATCACGCGGCTCTTCATTTGATGGGCCTCGTGCCATCGCTCGAAACCTACTATTTTGCCACTCAAAAATTATACGACAGCAATCTCCATGAAACATTGAGCAAATTGCCAACACCCCCCATGAGCCCCCCTACGAGTGGGGATTTATCGCTCCCTCCCCTGCCCGAGGGGAGGCTAGGTGGGGTGGGAGCAACGGTCAACGTTGAACTCATTAATCTCAACGACGAATATTACAAACGCAACACTTCTCCTCTTTCAGAAGATGCCCAAGCAGCCCTGGCCCAAGTAGGCAACAATGAAATCGGCATCTGCTTGGTAAACCACCGCGGCGCCGCGTCCTTCATTACCTGTCAGGACTGCCGGTTCATCTGGAAATGCACAAACTGTGAACACAATCTCATCTGGCACGAACAAACCAAAAATTTGCTCTGTCATTATTGTAAAACGCGTCAAACGCTCCCGAGCGCCTGCCCCAACTGCCACGGCACTCTCATCAAGCTCGGTGGTACCGGCACTGAAAAAATCGAACAGCTGCTTCGCCCGCTAGCCAAAGACAAACAGGCCAACATAATTCGAATAGACAAAGACAACGATGGCATTATTACCCTAGCCAATCATCCCCTATTTATCGTGGCCACCACTGCCGTCTGGTCACAAATCCCCTGGGCCCAAGTAAAAACAGTGGTTTTTGTTGATCCCGATACCTTGCTATTTATTCCTGAATATAGAATCACGGAAAGAGTATGGTACTATATGCAAATGGCCCGCTACTCCGTGCCACCCACCGCCCGAGTCCTCATCCAAACCCGCCACCCCGAACAAGCTATTTTTGAACATCGCAACAACCCCGAAAGGTGGTATACAGAGGAGCTCAAACAGCGTCGCCGTTTCAAATATCCACCCTATTGGTTTTTGCTAAAATTAGGCTATCATCACCCCAATCGAACCAGCGTTGTCGCCGAAGCTGGTCGACTCTATGAACAGTTAAAAACGTTGACTCTACTCAAAGAAGACGCTATAGTATTGCCGCCAGTAGCCAGCTTTCCCGAACGAATCCGGAATAATTTTGGTCAAATACTGATCGTTAAAATTAAACTAAGTTCCTACAAAAAAACCACCAAACGCATCATGGCCGCCGTCCCCCCCACCTGGAAAGCCGACCTGAACCCCCAAGATTTATTAGGAGCGCTATAGCAGCCTTAACACAAAAACAATTTAGCAATATAACAATTTAGCAATTCCGTTCACTATGATCTACGATATTGTTTTTGAACCCAACGAAATATTGCATCGCCGCAGCGCCGACCTCACCCCTGAAGAAATCAAGACTCCAGCCATGCAAAAATTCATCGTCGACATGGTCGAAACCATGTACGCCAAAGATGGCGTTGGCCTGGCCGCCGTGCAAATTGGTAAATCGATCCAACTCTGCGTCATAGCCAAAGCCTACAATGAGTTAAATAAGGCTAAGGATCTCTGCCTCACTAACCCCACCTGGACTAAAATCTCGCGTCACACCAATTGGGACGAGGAAGGCTGCTTATCAGTGCCTGGAATTTATGGCAAAGTAAAACGCTATACTAATCTGAAGGTTAAAGCACTCAACAGCCAAGGCCGACCCTTTGAATTTATTGCCCAAGATTTTTTTGCCCGCGTCATCCAACACGAAGCCGACCATCTCAACGGCACGCTGTTCATAGAAAAAGCCAAAGATTTGCATAAGTTTGAAAAGAAAAAGATTTAGTGTCATGCTCTCCCTCACCTTCTTCGGCACCGATCAATTCGCCGCCGACATCCTCGAACCACTCATTACGAGTGGTCTCTTTAAAATTGACGCCATCATCACCCAGCCCGACCGCCCCACCGGCCGCAAACAAGACCTAGCCCCCGCCCCCGTCAAAGAACTCGGCATAAAAGACAACATTCCCGGTCTCCAACCGCCCTCACTCAAATGCCCAATTTCGAGTTTCGAGGTTCCAATTTCAGAC